>JAITDR010000238.1 GCA_031282465.1 Desulfovibrio sp. | reverse complement strand
ATGCTGCTGCGCGGATTCCGCGGCTGTTTTCCCCTCCTCCCCTCACGGTGCTCCTGTCCCCCGGAAATCCGCAGGCGCAACCGTTGCGCCGCCGCCCTGCTCTTCGCCTTATGCTGCCTTGCAGGCGGAACCCTTGTCGTCCGGGACGTTATGCTTTAGACAGATTCGTAGACAGCGCGCCGCACGCGGCCGCGCGGAGAACGAAGATGTCTGCACGCACCATGCACGGAATTCTTTTCGACCACGCCCGCGCGGCCCGCATCGGACTGCCCGAGGCCGTGTTCTGTGAACACAAAAGCCCGGAAGCACTGTTGAGTCTGCTGGAAGACCGGGGACTCGACCCGTCCGCGCCCCTGCTTTTTACCCGTCTGGCCCCGGAACTGTTCCGGGAACTGCCCTTGGAACTCCAGGAAAAATATTGCTTCAACGCGCTAGCGCGCACTGCGTACGCCTTCACTCTGCCGAAAAAAACCAGGGGCCGCGTCGCTGTTGTTTCGGCGGGAACGGCCGACGGACGCGTAACATGGGAGGCGGCCTGCACGCTTGATTACCTCGGCATCCGCCGCGAAGTATACGAAGACAACGGCGTGGCCGGTCTCTGGCGATTAACCTCCAATCTGGACGAAGTGAACTCCTTTGACGTGGTCATCGTCACGGCCGGACTGGACGGCGCGCTGGCCTCGGTCATGGGGGGACTGACGGGCAGGCCGATTTTCGCCGTGCCCACCTCGGTCGGCTACGGCATGGCCAAAGGAGGCGAAGCGGCTCTTGCCTGCATGCTCGTGAGTTGCGCGCCGGGCGTCGCCGTTATGAATATAGACAACGGGTACGGCGCAGCCTGCGCCGCCGCGCGGGTCGTCAATCTGCTCATGCAGCGGGACGACGCGCCGTGAAAAACGCCGTGACGACGCACGCGGACACACACGGACACACATATATGCCTCCGCACGAACACGCGCACGAACACACACACGACGAGACACAGCGGCAGGAAAACACACGTGAGTGCGCCTTTGCACCCGGAGATGCGGGCGAGGAAAGTGAACTCATCCTGACGGTGCGCGCTCAGTCCGGTCTGTCCGGCGACATGATTTTGGGGGGTCTTGCGGCATTGGCCGGAATCGGCGACGAGGAACTGGGCCGCGCGGTCGCCGAACTGCATATCCCGGTGCCGGACGATTGCGTGCGTCTGGAAACGCGCTCCGTCAACGGCGCGACGGGCATCGGCTGCCACATCGACCTGCCGCATGAGCATGCGCACAGAACCTTCAAGGATATAGCGGCGCTGATTGCCGCCTCGGCTATGCCTGACGAGGCCAAAACCCTGTCGCTCAGTGCGTTCACGCTGCTGGCGACGGCCGAAGGCGCGGTACACGGACAAGAGCCGGAAACCGTAACTTTTCATGAAGTCGGAGCTCTGGACAGTATTATCGACAGTTGCCTGTGCTGCCGTCTTTTTACGTTCCTCAAGCCCGCCCGGTTCGTATGCAGCCCGCTGCCCCTGGCGGACGGCTGCATTCACTGCGCCCACGGGCTGTTGCCGTCGCCTGCTCCCGCCGTATTGCGCATGCTGGAAGGTATTGCAGTGCGGGGTTTCCCGGATGCCGGGGAAACCGTAACGCCCACAGCCCTATCTCTGCTCAAGGCGCTGAATGCCGATTTCGGCCCTTGGCCGGAAATGACCGTCCTGAAAACCGCGATCAGCTACGGCTCCAAGGTGTTCCCGAATGCTCCCAACGGTGCGCTGTGGGCGCTGGGCCGGGGATCCGGCAGGCAACCCGTTCGGCAGGATTTTCAATGAGGGGAGTCGGCCTGAGCAAGCGCAAGACCGTGTCGTCATAAGCCGCAGACCACTTCGAATGAGGGGGTCCGGGGGAAATCATTTCCCCCGGCGAGGTCCGGGGCGGCGCCCCGGCGGGGTTTGGGGCAGCGCCCCAAATCGTTCAGCGCCCTCCTACAGGAAGCCGTGCAGGGGGCCTCCCGGCGCGGCCCAGTCGTCCAGGCGTTTCTGTACGTCGGGGTCTTCTTCCAGCGGCGGCGCGTGAAATCTCTTACTCCTTGCGTCGATAATCAGAGGAGCCGAGCAGCCCCAGTGCTTGCAGTGAGTGAACGCTCCCGCCCCGTACAGGTCGGTCGCCGGGTCCGAGCGGGTAAAGGTCGTCCACAAAAAATTATCCATCGACGCGCAGACGAAATCCGGGTCGTCCGCAACCACCAGCAGCGCCGTTTGCGGCTCGTTCCCGCCTGCCGCCGTTTTCCGCGCCGCGCCCGGCGTTGGGTCGATCGCAGAGGCAAGGCGCAGCATTGCCTCGTCCAAGGAGTCACGCGCCGCCGCGTGCGCAGGCCCCCGGCATACGACAATGCCCGGTGCGAAAAGACGCGCGCCGGTAAACGGTTCAGGCAGTGAGAAATCCACGGGCATTTCCACAGCCGGCGTGCGTTTGGGCCGTCCGGCCGCCGCCCATACCAGTTTGGATCCCTGGTTCAGGCTGATGCCGCTGTAATCCAGCGTATCCATAGTAGTGCGGGTGACGAAATGCAGGTCGCGGGAAAAATCCGTACGCCTGAGCATGTGGGCCAGAAATCCCGGCACATCGCGGGTTGAAAGCCGTTCATCGTCTTCTTTCGCGGCGATCAGCAGGTATTTGGCAAGGCTGGTCTGCGTGTTTCCGAGCAGGGAAAAGGCGCAGGTGAGCAGTTCCTGCGGAACGCGTTCGTTTACCTCCGCTCCGGTTCCTCTTTCGCCCGAACAAGCGGCAAAGGGCACATAGCGTTCGCTGCCGACGGCCAGCAGCAAGGGATGCACCCCGGCAGCATCGACGGCATGCACTTCATGGACTCCGGAGAACACCGCCGGCGTCAGGGTCGAGGTCAGTTCGTGGATGAAGTCCCCGAAGACCGAATCTTCCTGCGGCGGCCGACCGACCGAAGTAAAGGGCCATACGGCGTCAGGTCGATGGTATACGGCATCGACGCGCAGCACGGGAAAGTCGTGCGCGAGGCTGTAGTAGCCCAGGTGATCTCCGAAAGGCCCTTCGCGTTTGAGCGGCGACCGGCCTCCGGCGCACTCCACGCGCCCGCAGATGCAGAAATCCGCTTCGGCGGGAATGGGCAGAGCGGAAAATCCGGCTTCGGGCATGATATAGGACAGCGGGCGGCCGGCCAGTATCCCGGCCGGGCAGAGTTCAGGAATGCCGTCGGGCAGGGGCAGGACGGCGGCCAGGGTCAGGGCGGGCGGGCCGCCGATACTCACGTTGACCGGCAGGTCGCGTCCCTGTTTCAGGGCTTCCATGTGGTGCGGACCTATGCCCCTGTGTATCTGATAATGCAGGCCTACTTCCTTGTCCGGAGCATAGTCGCCGCCGCTGATCTGCACTCTGTACATGCCCAGGTTGGAAGCGCGGAAACCGGGTTTCGCGGGATGCTCGCTGTAGACTTGGGGCAGGGTCACATAGGCCCCGCCGTCCAGGGACCGGGAAACAATCTGCGGCAGGTCGGAGAGCCTTGCGCGTTTTGCCGTTGCGGGCCCGGAGCGCACGCGGCGCGGCAGCGCACGCGCAAGAATGCCGGGCAGCCGCGCCCAATTCCCCGGTTTTTTGAGAACATCCCGAGGATCGGCGCGCAGTTTGAGCAGGAGTTCAATGTCGCGAAGACCGTCGCGAAAGATGTAGCGGATACGTTCTCGGGTGCCGAAAAGATTAGCCAGTACCGGAAAGCCGCAGCCTTTCACCCGGCTGAAAAGAAGAGCGGGAGCCGAAGCGCGGAAGGCGCGGCGCTGGAGGGCGGCCAGTTCAAGATAAGGGTCGGGTACCGGGGAATCTATGCGTTTCAGGTGCCCGGCGGCCTCCAGATCCCGGATGCAGTCCTGCATGTTGCGGTAGGCCATGTGTTCCTCGGGGCAAAGCACAGCGAAAGGCCGTCCCGTTGCTTGGGAGGACCGGAAATCAGCGCATGAATTTGAGCAGTCCGCTGTCGTCGGACAGGATGACCCTGGTGTTGTCCTTAAAGGATTTGCGATATATTTCCAGGCTCTTGTAAAACTCGTAAAATTCCGGGTCCTCCGCCAGAGCGGCGGCGTAAATGTCCATGGCCTTTGCCTCGGCCTTGCCCCGGATGACAATGCCCCCCCGGTTGGCCTGGGCCAGAATAACGTCGCGCTGCATTTCCGCCTCGGAACGGATACGCCGGTCCTCGGATTCACCCTCGTAACGGTACTTGTTGGCCATGCGCGTACGTTCGGCGTTCATGCGGTTGATAATGGCCTGACGGTTGGGCAGATCGGTGCGCTTGATGCGCACGTCCACTATCGTCACCCCGTAATCGTGGGCCTGGGCGTCGGCTTTTTTCAGCACCTCTTCCATGATGTCCGTACGCTTGGAAAAGACGACCTCGTTCAGTTCCCGGCTGCCTATGGCGGCGCGAAGCTGCGAATAAACGATGTTGCGCAGGCGGTCCTCGGCCGTGTGTTCACTGCGCAGGGAACGGTAAAAGGCCAGGGGGTCGGTGATCTGCCAGCAGACATAGTTGTCGATTTCAAAGGCCTTGAGGTCTGCCGTCAAACTTTCGGTCTTGGCAATTTCGAACACCAGAATGCGCTTGTCGAAAAACACCGCGTTCTGGATGAAGGGGAGCTTGAAGTTCAGCCCCGGCGTGCGGGCTTCGTTTTCCACGGCCTCGCCCAGTTGGAGCACAATGGCGCGCTCGCGTTCGCCGACGAAAAACACGCACTGGGAAAAGACCAGAATTGCGGCCGCCAGAACTGCGGCGATGCTTATCAACACGCGCTGGTTCACTGCGCCGCTCCGTCCCGCGGTTTTTCCCGGCCCGCGGGCCCGCGCCCGTCCAGGTTCAGCAGGGGGAGGATGTTGCCGTCCGCATCCCGTGAAAT
>JAITDR010000168.1 GCA_031282465.1 Desulfovibrio sp. | reverse complement strand
TCTTTCACTACCCTGGTGCATGCCTTGAAAAGCGCGTTGGGCAACATCGGCGCGGATGCTCTTTCACAAAGCGCCGCCTTGTTGGAGAAAGCGGGCCGTGAAGCCGATTTGCCGACGATCCGCGACACGCTCCTGCCGTTTCGGGAAGAGCTTGCCGCCCTGACGGCGCGGCTTGCCGGGGTCGCGGCGGCGGCGCGGGTCGCGGACGGGGAACAAGATGCCGGCCGGGAAATCTGGGCGGTCCTGGCGCAGTTACGCGATGCGCTGGAATCGAAGGACATTGACGCGATATACGCCGCGCGGACACGGCTGCAATCTCTGCCCCTGACCGGAGAAACGCTTGATGTGGTATCCGGGATAGCGGACTGCATCCTGACGATGGAATTCCAAAAAGCGGCTGATGCCGTAAACATACTGCTCATGCGAAATAATACTCAATAGAAAGCCGAAATTGCACGCTGCTCCTTGCCGCAAAGGTTCCAAGGCGTCAAAGCGCGTGCCCCATCCTTATGCCGTATGGTCGTGGAGGATGGAGGGAATTGGTCAGCCGTGGACACGAAAAATAAAAGCATCGTCATTGAATTGCAGTTTCGTATGGACATCAGTGAAGTGGAAAGATTGGTCACCTATTATCTTGAACTTGAGCAAAAAAATAATAAAATTGAGATAACCAGGGAAATATTGCGCTATAAGCGCGGCGCACACGGTTCACCGTTTCATTTTTTGGATTTTGCCGGAGGACGGGGAAAAGCTGTCGTCAATGAAGACGATTTCAATAAAGCGGACGAAGACTTGACCAAGGAAGAGCAGGACCTTGACAGTCCGGACATTCTTGCCGTCAAAGGATTGGGGCAGTTCATCAAGTTCAAGGCAGCCAAAGCTTTCCGACAGCTCATCGAAAACCGGCATGTTTCAGATTTTCACATCAACCCAAGATACTACCCGAGGAAATCCGTAAAGAAATCCATATTGAGTTCAAGGTGTTTGAAGGCAAGCAGGATTTGGAGAGAAATATCACCCGCACCCTGAGGGCATGGCGTACTCCGAATTGTTCTTTTATCATTATGCGCGATCAGGATTCCGGAGATTGCCTTGCCGTGAAGGAAAAATTGCTCCTACTCTGCAGAAAAGCGAACAGGAGCGATGTGCCGGTACTGGTGAGAATCGCCTGTCGTGAACTGGAAGGTTTCTATCTGGGCGACTTGGCGGCGGTCGAAAGAGGCCTCGGGAGAACCGGACTTGCTTCTTCACAACACAGAAAACGGTATCGAGATCCGGATAAACCCGCCGATCCTTCGGGTCTCCTCAAACGAATTACCCGCGGCGACTATCAGCATATTGCCGGCTCACGCTCCATTGCCGGGTACCTGAGTATTGCTGAAAATAAATCGTACAGTTTCCGGATACTTGTGGAAGGCATCCGCAAACTGGCGACCTCGTAATGATCTGTTATGATAGACGATGAAACAACGTATTTCGCTGTTCTCTCGGCGGTTCTCGGGTTAGGCGCATAAAGCGCAATTACGGCCCTGAAGCGACATCCTCCTCCTTGGGGAAAAGCGCGATGATGTCCGCCGGTTCCATATCGGGGTGCAGGGGGAGCAACGACAGCTTGCGGAAGTCCTCCGGGGTGTCCAGGTCCAGTTCGACATCCGGGCGGTGCAGGCGCGGATCCTCGGGATCAAAGGTCTGAATTGTGAAGGCGTCCGGATTGTCGGTGATGTAGGAAAGGCAGTGTTCCCGATGCTCGGGACGCACGGCCTTCTTCTCCAGCAGACGCAGCAGGTCCGCGGAAATAATTTCCGCGCCCAGCCCGTCCGGATACCGGTTGTTCAGCGGCACATGATTGTACAGATAATCGACGGGGGCGCTCCCCATAGCCCGCCTGCGCCGGATCAGGGCGTCGATTTCTCCTCCCCAGACCAAGGGATTGTCGGCGCAGACACGCACGATCAACGCGTTCGGCTCCACGCCGATCAGGGCGTCCGCCGCCGCCGCGAAGCGCTTCAGCACGTCCCGCTCCGGTCCCCGAAAAACCTCGACCCCCAATGCGCGCAGATGAATGTCCAACACATCATCCAGCGGAGTATCCGGAACGGCAACGACTATGCGCGTCAAAAGACGCGACTTCGCCGTGCGGCGCACCACCCAGTCTATGACCGGCAACCCGTGCAGACTGAGCAGCATCTTGCAGGGTAGACGGGTCGAACCCATACGGGCCTGGATCAACGCGGTTACGCTCATCGGAAATCACTTAACCGGAAATTCCGTTATGGATGTTATCCGTATTGATTTTTGGGGAGGGAATGATTCCTTCCTCAAACCCCACCTCAATGTTCGTCGCGGTTGCCGATGTCCGACAGCGTTGCCGCACTGTGTTTTCCCGGCAGACTCAATATGCGGGCGACGACGCGCGCCTTGTTGCCCGTGAAATCGAACTGTTCCTGACGTGCGCGCAACAGGCGCCGTTCCTGCGCGTCTGCCGCGCGCAGAAAGGCAGCGCGCAAATCGTCGGTGCGGAACGGATTCATCACGCCGAGGTACAAGAATCCGTTTTCCGGGCGGGCAAAACTGTGCATGTCCTCGCGTTCATGATGCGACAGCACTATCGCCGGGATACGCATATGGGCCAGTTCATACACCGTGCGCCCGGCCGAACATACGGCAAAGTCCGACCTTTCCATCTCGGAGGACATGATGTTGGTCGCGTGGGTGTAGGAGAGCAGCCGTCCTCCGGGGTCCAGGCGGGCGAGGTGCGCCTTCAGGGCCTCCTGATGGGCATAGCCGGGGCCGGCCACGATGCGCAGCTTCAGAGGATTTTCGCCCCGCATGCAGATGTCGTACAGCGCGTCCACGCTTTTGCGGGTGAAATCGGAAGCGTCCGTGCCGCCGAACGTGACCAGCACCTGTTCGGCCTTCGGCGAAAAGGGTTTGCGCACGGCGTTGACGAATTCGTCGCGCAGGCAGAAGTTTTCGTGTCCGTACAAACGCCGGGGGTCGTCGTTCCCGGCGCGCTCGTACAGGGCGTTGACCACAAGGTCGGCGAACGCCGCGCCCGGCCCTTCGTCTTCAAAATTCACCAGGCGCAGCCCGGCTTCTTTCAGCGGCCGCATATAGTCTGCGCCGGTGTTCAGCATGTCGTTGACCACCAGATCAGGCCGCAACGCAAGCACATCCCGGTACAGTTC
>JAITDR010000118.1 GCA_031282465.1 Desulfovibrio sp. | reverse complement strand
GCCCGGCCAGATACTGAAGGGCGGCCAGGGTCTGCCCCTCCCGGCCGACAAGCAGCCCGGCGTTCCCGCCGCAGTCCAGCACAGCCCGCACCCAGCGTTCGCCGATATCCACCCGACAGGGCACGTCGCCGACAATGGGCGCGGCCAGGCCGACCACCACAGAACGCACGATGTCCGTAAGTTTCTCGGGATCCATGCTTGCCGGATCGAATTCCGGCGTGGGCACACGGCTTCCTGCATCGTATTCTCCGACTTCGTCGCCGGAGGCTTCCGCGTCCGACTCGGAACGACCTCGCTCAGGCCGGGGGGGATCCGGCTCTTCGACTGCGCTTGCAGGGAACGCGCCGCGCTCCGCGCTCCGCGCCTGTCCCGCACTGCCGGAAAGATCGCGGGCGGGGGGGGCCGCATGGCTGGAAAAGTCGCGGGAGGGGGGGACTGCGTTCCCCGTTTCCTGCCCGGAAGGAGCCCCCATTTCGGCAGGATCGCGGACCGGAGGGGTCGCTTTAGCGGAGGAAGCGCGGGCAGGCGGGGTCGCTCGTCCTGTTTCCTGCACGGAGGTCGACCCCTTGTCCGCACCGTGCCCTGCGCTCCGGGAGCCTCGCAGACGCCCCCCCCGGCCGGGTGTTTTCCCTCCGGCAGGGGCGGGAGCGCTGCCGGGCGGCGAAGTTGCCGTTCCGGCCCCGGCGTCCGCATCTTCAAGCATGGCGGACAACGTCTCGGCCACCTGCATGCGCGCAGCGCGTATTTCAGCCTTTTTGACACCGACCAGACCGAAGATGCCGCTCTTGGCATCGTTGACGATTTCTATTTCCAGTTTCTCCCGCGGCACGCCGTAGTAACCGCAGGCTTCCAGAATGGCTTCGTCCAGGGTTCTCCCCTGAAAATTCTTGAATTTTTCCATGCCGAACCTCAAAAACCCGCCTGTCCGGGAGGGGAAGCGCACAATGTCAAGCCGCTCAGGCGCGGCGGAGTTGCCACCATTGCTGACCGATGGAAATCACGTTGTTGACCAGCCAGTACACTACAAGGCCGGCCGGAAAATTCAGAAAAAGCACGGTAAAAATCAGAGGCATGAGCATCATGATCCTGGCCTGGGTGGGATCGGCCGAGGAGGGGCTCATCTTCTGCTGCAAAAACATGGTCGCGCCCATGGTCAGCGGGGTGATCAGCCATGGATCCGGAGAGGCCAGATCCGCGAGCCAGGGGATGTCGCTGAAGGGCAAGGTGGCGATAAAGGGCGAGTGGCGCAGTTCAATGGCGTTCAATAAGCCTTGGTACAGACCGAAAAAGACGGGTATCTGCACGACGATGGGCAGACAGCCGCCGGCCGGGCTGACCTTGTAGGTCTTGTAAAGCTGCATGACCTCCCGATTCATCGCTTCTTTGTCGTCCTTATATTTTTCCCGGATTTTCAGCATCATGGGCTGAAGTTTTTTCATCTGGTTCATGGATTTGTAGCTTTTCTGCGACAGGGGCCAGAAAATGAGCTTGATGAGCATGGTCATCAGGATGACGGCCAAGCCGTAGTTGTTCGTGTACCCGTGGAAGAAGACCAGCAGGCGCACCAAAGGGCGGGCGATGACGGAGAAAAAGCCGTAATCCAGAGCCCTGCCGATGTCGTTGGGCGTGGCGGCGAGCCTGCCGCTTTCCTTGGGGCCGAGGAAATACGCGCTGCGCAGCAGGACTTCCTCGCCGGGTCGGAGGGCGACGCCGGTTTTGCCGATCAGCACGTGGTAAACACTGCCGATCAGGCGTCCCTTGGCTCCGGCCGCCGGATCGTCCATGCTGACGGCGCCGAGGAAATAGTTGTTCATGACCCCCATCCAGGATGCGCCGTTCAGGACCGGCGTGCCTTTGGCGAGATCCGCGGGCGCGCTTTCCTCGTCGAAGTCGGCGCCCTGCAGCCATGCGATGCGCGTGGGGTTGTACTGGCTCTCTTCCGGCTCCGGCTGCGGGCCGCCGAGCAGAGCGTGCCGCAGGGAAGTGAAAACGGACACCTTGCGGTCCGTATTCAGGGAAGAAATGCCGAGGGTAAAGGCTGTATTCACCGACCGCGGCTTGGGAGAAGCAAGGAAGAGGCGCTCGGTTATCACATAGTCCGAAGCGGAAAAGGCCAGTTCGCGCCGCAACGCGACCCCGTCCACGTCGGCCGTAAAGGTCAGGACGCCGTCTTCACCGTCCGCCAGAGTCAGGTCGCCGCCTGTCAGGGTCCACTGCGGTCCGTTCCAGGTGGCCAGCCCGTCCAGCAGTATGCCGAGGGGCGCCTGCGCGGCGGCAGGGGCATCGACCATTTCCACCAACGGCGCGGACCCTCCGATACCGGTCCGATAGCCTTTCAGGGTAAAACGGCGCAACACGCCGCCGTCGGACTGCAATACGGCCGTGTACAGCGGGGTTTCCACGCTGACGGCGCGGCCTGTATCGGATGCGGGGCCGGGAGCCGGAGACTGCCCGGCAAAATCCGCGACGGCGTCCGGCGACCCGGCGGGAGCGTCCGGCGATCCGGTGGGGGCGTCCGGCGCAGAAGAGCGGGCAGAGGGGGCAATTGCCTTACCCGGCGTCTTTTCCTCCGGAATCCAGCCCATCTTGTACGAGAGGAAATTCCAGCCCAAAAAGATGACGATGCACAGCACAATGGCAATCGCCAAATTTCTATTGTCCATATACATCTCGAAAACGGTTGCGGAAATGCCGGCCTGAAAGGGTGACGATATGTAACGACGCGGCCGGCGCCGGGGTTTTATTGTCCATATATGTCCCGGAAACTGCTGCGGTGAGGACGAGGAACCGGGTCGAAGCCGCCGCGGCTCGCCGGGCTGCAGCGCAACAGGCGGTACAGGGCAAGCAGCCACCCCCGCAGCGCGCCGTGGGTCATGACGGCTTCCAGAGCGTATTCGGAGCAGGTGGGATAAAAGCGGCAACAAGTGGGAAGCAGCGGGGCCAACAGCAAGCGATACAGTCGGACGGGCAGCGCAGCAAGGCGCCGTATCCACAAAAGGCGCGGAGAGGGAACAGGGGTCATCAAAATTCCTTTATGCGCGTGTCCGGGGAGGCCGTCGGAGCAGAGACAAAAGTTCCGCGCGCACGTCGCCGAGGCCCGGCAGACGCGGATTAAAGCCCCGCCTGACCGTCACAACATAATCACGGCCGGGGGGAATATCCTCCCGGCCCAAGCGGAAAACCTCGCGAATCAACCTGCGCGTCCGGTTGCGCCATAC
>JAITDR010000113.1 GCA_031282465.1 Desulfovibrio sp. | reverse complement strand
TAAAGGGTCAACAACTGACTGACCAGTAAACCGGCCACAATGGTAATCCCCAGCGGCGTCCGCAGTTCCGCGCCGTCGCCCCTGCCCAGCAGCAAAGGAAGCGCCCCGCCTACCGCGGCCATGGTCGTCATCATGATGGGTCGGAAACGCAGCAGGCAGGCCTTGTACACGGCCGCTTCCGCCGAAAGCCCTTCGTTGCGTTGGGCTTCCAGTGCAAAATCTATCATCAGGATGGCGTTTTTTTTGACGATCCCCGCCAGCAGCAGAACGCCGATAAAGGCTATGACGGTGAATTCCGCTCCGAAAAGCATTAACCCGGAAATAGCGCCCACCCCGGCGGAAGGCAGGGTGGAAAGAATGGTCAAAGGATGGATCAGGCTTTCATACAGGACGCCCAGCACTATATAAAGCGTCAGCAGCGCCGCGAGTATCAGCAGGGGCTGGTCGCGCAGGGCGGAGGCAAAAGCCCCGGCCGTGCCGGAAAAAGAACCGCGCACCGCTTCCGGCACCCCGATTGTTTCCATTACCTCGCGAATCCTCTCTTGTACTTGGGAGAGGGCGTTATCCGGCAACAGGTTGAACGAAATGGTGGCGGCCGTAAACTGTCCCTGGTGCGACACGGAAAGCGAGGTCAGGGACGGGGAAAAGTCGGCAAAGGCGTTCAGGGGAATCAGTTGTCCCGTGACGCTTTCCGTCGCCGAAACCGTATACAGTGACGACCCGGCATTCCCGGAAAGCCCCGCGCGTGCGGCGTCCTGCATCTGCTGCGCGTCCGCGCCGGCCGGAACATACAGGTAAAACAGCCCTTCCGGCCCCTGGAGATAGGGGTCGGCATACTCCATGACCACACGGTACTGGTTGACGTCGGTGTAAATGGTCGAGGCAAACGCCTGTCCGAAAGCCAGCCCAAGCGCCGTGTCCACCTGCCGTTGCGTGACGCCGAGCCTGGCAAGCGTCTCTCTGTCGACGGTGACCATGGTTTGCAGGCCGCGTGTTTCCTGATCCGAATTCACGTCCACAAGACCGGGAATCCGCCGGAAGGCTTCGGTCACGAGCGGCGTCCAGCGACGCAACAGGCTCAGGTCGTCGCTCTGCAGGGTGAACTGGTGCTCCGCGCGGGTGCGCCTGCCGCCCATGCGCAGGTCCTGCATGGGAGAAAGAAAGAGTTCCCCGCCTGCGACCCCGGCGAGTTTCACCCGCAGTTCGTTGATGACCTGCGCGGCTGATTTGTTGCGCTCCTGCGCGGGCTTGAGCGTGATGAACACCATACCGGAATTGCGCTGCCGACCGCCCGTAAATCCTCCCACCTGCGCCACATCCGGATGGGAACGTACGATGTCCATCAGTCGGACCAGCTTGGGCTGCATGGCCTGGAATGAAATGCTCTCGTCCGCCCGGATCATGCCGAAAATCTGCCCCACATCCTGCTGGGGGAAAAAACCCTTGGGTACGATGATGTACAGGTATATATTGAACCCTACCGTCAGGAGGAGCAGCAGCAAGGTGATGCGCTTGTAGCGCAGCGCAACGGCCAAGGTGCGTGCGTAAACGCCGAGCAGCATCTCCGGGAAGCCGCCTCGGAAATGTTTGAAGCCGGCGAGCAGCCCGTCCGGCGACTTCTGCGGACTGTTGTCCCCGCGCTCCGGAGCGTACGCCGCATGCCCGCCGGACTTCAAAAGGGCGGCGCAAAGCATGGGCGTCGAAATCAGAGAAATCACCATGGAAACCAGCACGGCAGCGGACAGGGTGACCGCGAATTCCCGGAACAGCCTGCCCAACAGCCCCCCCATGCCGAGGATGGGAATGAAGACCGCCACCAGCGATATGCTGATGGAAAACACGGTGAACGCGACTTCACGGCTGCCCAGCAGTGCGGCTTCCACTGCCTGTTTTCCGTTTTCCATGTGTCTGGCGATGTTTTCCGTGACCACGACGGCGTCGTCCACCACAAAGCCCGTAGCCACCGTCAACGCCATGAGGGAAAGATGGTTCAGGCTGAAGCCGCACAGATACATGACGGCAAAGGTGCCGGCCAGGGAGGCGGGCACGGCGACGGCGGGGATAAAGGTGGCCCCGGCATTGCGGAGGAACAGGAATACCACGAGTATGACCAGACACATGGAGAGCAGCAGGGCCTTTTCCACTTCCCGCACGGAAGCCGCGATGGACGGGGAGCGATCCATGGTGATGGTGAAATCCACGCTCTCCGGCACCCACGACCGTAAGGTCGGCAGAATGTCGCGCACGCGGCGCACGGTTTCAATGATGTTTGCGCCGGGCTGCTTGTAAATTACCAGAAGAATTGCCGGGTTGCCGCCGGCATAGCCGATGTTTCTTTTGTCTTCGACGCCGTCTCCGACTTCGGCTACGTCGGACAGGCGCAACGTTGCGCCGTCCGTGTGGCGGATAATCACCGAGGCAAAATCCTCGGCCCGGCTCAGACGGTCCTCGGCCCCTATGCTCAGGCGGCGTTCCCCGTTGTCGAGCATCCCCTTGGGGCTGTTGACGTTTGCGCGTATTACGGCGGAACGCACCTCCTCCAGAGAGAGTCCCCGGCTGTGCAAAGCGCCGGGGTCGATTTCCACGCGCACCGCCGGCAGGGAAGATCCCCCGACCGTCACCTCGCCGACGCCGTAAACCTGCGAAAGCTTCTGCGCGAAAACCGTGGAGGCGACGTCGTACAGTTCGCCGAGACCGAGGACGCTTGAGGTCAGGCCGATGACCATGACGGGGGCATCCGCCGGGTTGCTTTTATGGTAACTCGGATTGCGCGGCATGGAGGGCAGAGTGGAGACCGCCGCGTTGATCGCCCCCTGCACGTCGCGGGCCGCCCCGTCAATGTCGCGGGAAAGGTCGAACTGCAGGACGATGCTTGTGCTGCCCTGCGAACTGGTGGACGTCATTTCCGTGATGCCCGCGATGCGCCCCAAGGCTCGTTCCAGAGGGGTTGCGACTGTAGCGGCCATGGTTTCGGGGCTTGCTCCCGGCAGGCTCGCCTGGACCCGGATGGTGGCGAAATCCACTTGGGGCAGGGGCGCGACCGGCAGCAGGGCATAGGCTGCCAGACCCACCAGAACTACGGCCGAAGTGAGCAACGTGGTGCCGACAGGCCGGAAAATGAAGATTGCGGACAGGTTCACGGTTTACGCTCCGCAAAAGACACGTCGGGGACGCGGCCGGAAAAGAGCGTTTCCGTGCCTTGACCGGAGCGCACCGGGAAGCCTTGCGCGGGGCGCGGCTCTCCGTTTACGTCATCAGACAGGTAGCGCAGACAGCTTTCGGCGATCATGCGGGCTTTGGGAATGACGTGCGTGCGCAGAACGCGTTTTTTTTCCTCAAGCAGCAGTTCCGCGTGGGCGGGACTGTCGCTCAGGCCGCCGTGTTCCATGAACGTCACGTAGTGCGGCACGACGGCCAGATTGTCCGCCGTCAGCAGGCGGGCCGTGAATTCCAGGTCGCCTGCTATCTTGAAAGAAGCGTCGAAACGCTGCTCCCGGAACAGACCCGCTCGGATAAAGGTCGCCGGGAAAGGCAGCCCGACGCCGCGCAGCAAAAGGCTGTACATGTCCGTCAGGTTGTTGCGTATCCTGGTTTTCGGGCGTCCGTTCCTGCCCAGGACGAGACCGCCTGCGGTAAATGCCGTTTCAGGCGGCAGGGCGGCAAGATACCGCCCGCAACATGCAAGAACCGTATCGGACAACAGAAAGTCGTCCGCGCCGAGGAACAGCACCCAATCGCCGTGTATGCCGCCGTTCAGCGCTTGATTCCAGGCGTCGTACAGCCCGTTATCCGCCGAACTGCTCCAGATGATGCGGCTTCCGTACTTTTTCAGGATGTCCACGGTGCCGTCTGCGGACGCCCCGTCTTTTACAATTATTTCGCAGTCACAGTCCCGTTGCGCCAGAACGGAGTTCAGCGTACGGGGCAGAAAACATGAGGCGTTCAATGTTGCCGTAACGATGCTGTAGCGCATGAGAGCAGTCCTGCACGGCGCACGGGCGGCGCTGTTCAGCGCACGTTTCCCGGAGCGTTGATCACAGTTTCCGAAGTGCGGGTCGCCGTTTTCTGCAGTATTTTTCTGAGGCGGCGTCCCGCTTTGTCGAAAGCCAGATAAATGACCGGGGTTGTGAACAGGGTCAGGACCTGACTGACCAACAGGCCGCCGATCATGGTCACGCCGAGGGGCCTGCGCAGTTCCGAACCCATGCCGTCGCCGAGCATCATGGGCAGGGCGCTGAACAAGGCGGCAAATGTGGTCATGAGAATGGGGCGCAGGCGCAGCAGACAAGCTTGACGGATGGCCTCGCGCGGGCTTTTGCCTTCATGTCGCTCGGCATCCAGCGCGAAATCAATCATCATGATGGCATTTTTCTTGACGATGCCGATGAGCAGAATAATGCCTATGATGCCCACGATGCCGAGGTCCATATCGCAGACGATCAGGGCCGACAACGCTCCGACGCCCGCCGACGGCAGCGTTGAAAGTATGGTGACGGGGTGTATGTAATGCTCGTAAAGCACGCCGAGCACAATGTACATGGTCAGCAGGGCGGCCAGGATCAACTGCAGGGTGCCGGAAAGGGAAGCCCGGAAGGCTCCGGCGGCGCCTTCAAAGGTCAAGGGCAGACTTGCCGGCAGCCCGATTGCCTTTGCCGTTTCTTCAACGGCGCCGACGGCGTCGCCCAGGCTGTATCCGGGTCCCAGGTTGAAGGAGACGGTAGCTGAAGGGAACTGCCCTTGCCTGTTGATGACCAGGGGACTCTCGCGCTCTTCCACGCTGGCCAGGGAGGTCAGCGGCACCATGCTCCCGTCCGCGCCTTTGAGGTAAATATGCAGGAAACTTGAGATGTCGCGGCGAAACTCCGGCTTGGCCTCCAAAATGACCCGATATTGGCTGCTTTGGGTGAAAATGGTGGAAATCATGCGCCGCCCGAAGGCGTTGTACAGGGCGTTGTCTACGGCTGCCGCCGAAACCCCCAGAGAACTCGCCCGGTCGCGGTCGATGACCAGGAAGGCTTCGGTACCGGCGGCCTGGAGATCCGAGGCGACGTCGGCAAGCTCCGGGCGCTCGGCCAGGGCGGCGAGCAGGCGGGGGATCCAGACCTTCAGGTTGTCCGTGTTCAGGGACTCCAGGCTGAACTGGTACAGGGTGCGGGAGACCTTGTCTTCGATGGTGATGTCCTGAGCAGGCTGCATGTACAGGGTAATGCCCGACAGGCTTTCCAGGCGCGCCTTCAGTCGTCGGATGATCTCCGGCGCGCGGCTCGTGCGCTCGGCCTGTTCTTTCAGATTAATGGACATGCGACCGCTGTTCAGAGACGGATTACTCCCGTCGACGCCGATAAAGGAAGACAGGCTCTCGACATCGGGGTCTTCCAGCACAAGGGCGGCAAGTTCGCGCTGCTTGCGTGCCATGGCCTGGAAGCCGATGTCCTGGGCGGCCTCGGTGATGCCGGAAATCAGCCCGGTGTCCTGCACGGGGAAAAATCCCTTGGGTATGGTGATGTACAGGACTATGGTCAGCGCCAGGGTTCCGGCGGCGACCGCCAGGGTAGCTCCCTGGTGATCCAGCACTTTCAGCAACAGGCGCTCGTAAAGGTTCAGAACCCCTTGCCATACACCGCTCCGCCGCTCCCGCTCTTTCGAGGGCGGCGGCAGGATATGCGCGCACATCATGGGTGTAAGGCTCAAGGAAAGCGCTGCTGAAAGCAGGATGGACACAGCCAGGGTCACGGCGAATTCACGAAACAGCCGCCCGACGACATCACCCATAAAGAGCAGAGGAATGAGCACGGCGACCAGCGATACGGTCAGGGAAATGATGGTGAAGCCGATTTGCCCGGAGCCGTCCAGAGCGGCCTGCATGGGACTTTTGCCTGATTCCATGTGCCTGCTGATGTTTTCCGTCACGACTATGGCGTCGTCAACCACAAAGCCGGCCGCGATGGTCAGGGCCATCAGAGTGAGATTGTTGACGGAAAAACCCAGAAAATACATCAGGCCGAAGCTGCCTATCAGCGAGAGCGGGACCGCCGTGCCGGGGATGATTGTTGCGGGCAGGCTGCCCAGAAAGAGAAACATGATGACGATGACCATGACTACCGCCAGCACCAGTTCAAAGCGTACATCGGCTATGGTGGCCCTGATGGTGACGGTTCTGTCCGTCAGGATGTCGATGTCCACACCGCCGGGAAGCGTGGTGAGCAGGGCGGGCAGAATACGTTTTATGTCGTCGGCGACTTTGATGATGTTCGCACCCGGCTGTCTGCGGATATTGATGATGACGGCGGGCGTCGTGTTGTGCCAGGCGGCCAGATATTCGTTTTCCGCCCCGTCTGTAAGATCGGCCGCCGCGGACAGGTAGACGGGGGCATTGTTTCTGTAGCCGATGATCAGCCGCCGGTATTCGTCGGAGCTGCGCAACTGATCGTTGGCGTCTATGGTCATAGAACGTTCGGGCCCGTCAAAGCCGCCCTTGGCTATGCTTACGTTGGCGCCGGCTACGGCGTTTTTGACGTCGTCCATGGAAAATCCCAGAGAGGCCAGCATGCGCGGGTCGACTTGCACGCGGACGGCCGGCTTTTGGCCGCCCGACAGGCTGACCAGCCCGACACCGGATATTTGGGAGATTTTTTGCGCCAACCGTGTATCTATCATGTCCTGAAGGGCGGGCAGGGTCATGCCCACGGCGGAGGCAGCCAGAATCATAATCGGCGGGTCGGCCGGGTTGACCTTGTTGTACACGGGAGGATTGGGCAGATCCGAGGGCAAATAGCCGGCGGCGGCGTTGATTGCCGCCTGTACCTGTTGCTCCGCCGTGTCCAGGCTCATTTCCAGAATGAAGCGAAGAGTGATTACCGAGGCCTCGGCGGAACTCTGCGAAGACATGCGGTCAAGGCCCGGCATCTGTCCGAACTGGTTTTCAAGGGGCGCGGTTATGCCTGAAGTCACCACTTCCGGACCTGCGCCGGGATAAAGCGTGACGACCTGTATGGTGGGATAATCTATCTCCGGCAACGCCGAAACGGGCAGATTGCGCAGGGCGAGCAGTCCGGAAAGCAGGAGGGCGGCCGTGAGCAGGGAAGTTGCAACCGGGCGTGTAATAAAAAGGCGGGAAGGATTGACCATCTGCCTGCCGTACCGCCTCCTTGAAAAAGGCGGGGTGTTGTCTGTCCCGTCACCTCGTCAGGGGCAAATTTTTTCTTTGCGCGCGGCTTCCAGAAACGCGCAGTCGCCGTGTGTGCAGCCGTCCTTGAAATTCGCGCATGCCGTCGTCCTGTCGTCCAGGCTCAGGTTCAGGACGCCGAAATAATTATGAGCTTTATCGGAGGCCGCGTCCAGTTTCAGAGCATAGTCCAGATCGCGCTCTGCCGCCTTTACCTGCCCTTGGCGCAGGGAAACAAGGGCGCGGGAGGCGTAATGTCCAGCCGACGGCTCCAGGCGCACGGCGACGGTCAAATCTTCAAAAGCTTTTTCCTTTTGTCCCGTCTCGCTTTCGATCAGTCCCCGCAGGGCATAGGCCCGCGCGAATTTCGGTTCGAGCGCGACGGCCCTGTCCAGTTTCCGTAAGGCTTCGGCCGGATTCGAGCAGACGGCGAACGCGCTTGCGGAAGACGCGGGGCGACTCAGGAGCGCTGCCGCTTCGGCGTAGGTTCTTTCCGCTTCCGGGTTGAGCGGGCCGGAAACACCCGCAGGGAGTGCTTGCTCTACCGCCGGATCCGGTGCTTTGGCGGAACAGGCGGCGGCAAAGCACAGCAGTATCGTGGCGAGGACAAGGTTGCAGGGGCGCATGCAGGAGCGGCTCGGAGCGGTTGGGAGGGGGTTGCGGGGAGTAGGGGTCTCCGGTTGCGTCCGGTGAAACTGTTCAGGAAGACGGTTTTGCGCGGGGCGGATACGAATCACGACTTCTCCCGTTGTGTACCGGAATCGGCGTTGTTGTCGGCGGCAAGAGCGGCGAGGACGGCAGCCGCCCTGCCTTTACCGATGCCGGGGACCTCGGCCAGTTGTTGTTCACCTGCCTCCAGCATGGCGGGCAAGGAGCCGAAATGTTTGTACAGGGCGCGCGTCAGATGCGGCCCTATGCCGCGGACTCCTGCCAGCCGGCCGGTAAAGGCGGCTGCCGACCGCGCCTTGCGGTGTTGACGAACTGCAAAGTTGTGCGCCGCATCGCGCACGCGTTGCAGGTAGAGGAGTTCCGGGCAACCGGGAGGAAAGTCGAGCGGTTTGCCGCGTCCGGGCACAAAGATGCGATCCGCGGTGTTGCCTGCGCGCCGGTCGCTCCCCCCGCGTTCGTTTCGGGCTTTGGCGATGGAGGCTAAGATACAGGCAGCGTCCGGCTCGTTCCCTGTTTTGATGTTTGCCGCGTTGAACACATGAAGCACGGCGGCAAGCTGCCCTTTGCCGCCGTCAATGAGAATCAGGTCGGGGAACGGCTGCTCCACGGCATCGGCGATTCTGCGGCCGGCCCAGGCAGCGAGGGCGGCGTAATCGTCGCCCGTCCCGGATGTATCCGCATCCAGATTGTAGACCCTGTAGGCTTTGTGCACCGGTCGCTCGTCCTCAAAAACCGCCATACCTGCGCGGGTTTTGCTCCCTGAACTATGTGAAATATCGACGACTTCAATGCGGCGCACAAGCTTTGTCGCCTGGAAGCGATGCCTCAACAGGCCGGCCGCCGGCTTGCCGGCCGCAGCCGTCGCGGCGGTGCGGGCATTGGATTCGGCCATCAGGGTCAGGCTGGTTTCATCCGGCCCGGAAGAAGGGGCAATGCGTACAGGTCCGCCGCGCAGCTCCGACAGGGCGCGTTCCAAGGAGTGGAAGGACTCTTCGTCACTTCCGGAGATACGCGGCACAACGATGCGCGGCGGGATGCCTTCCCCGAAAGTGTCGCGTTGCGCGTAATATTGGGTCAGAAAGTCGTCCAACAGGTCTGGAGCGTCTTCCGGGGAGAGCCCCGGCCAGAAAAAATTGCGCCCGTCCTGCAACAATCCGCCGCGCACAAACAGCAGGCCCAGAGCCGCGCCCTCGGGCGTTGTCGCCTGCCCGACGATATCCAGATCGGTGTTTTCATCCAACACAACGGATTGCCGCTCTACGGTTTTTTCCAGAGAGCGGATTTGGTCGCGCAACGCCGCCGCCTTTTCGAAATGCAACTCCCGTGAGGCAATGTCCATTTCGCGCTTTATCCCGGTCACAAGCTTGCGCGTTTTGCCGGAAAGCAACAATTGCACCTGGTCCAGAATGCCGAGGTATGTTTTCGGCGGAACGGGCATGACGCAAGGGGCGAGGCATTGTCCCATATCATGGTACAGGCAGGGGCGGGTACGGTTGGCAAACGCCGTATCGCGACAGCGGCGCAACGGGAAATTTTTGTGTATGAGGCGTAACGTGTCGCGCGCCGCCTGACCGGAAGAAAAGGGTCCGAAGAGCTTCACTCCTCTGCGTTTGTTGCCGTGCTTGGACCAGCGTACGATTTCCACCTTGGGATAGGGGTGGTCGCGGCCGATGCGGATGAGCAGGTATTCCTTGTCATCCCTGAGGATGATGTTGAAACGCGGGCGATGCTTTTTTATCAGCCCGGCTTCCAACAACAGGGCTTCCTTTTCCGTGCCGGTGCGCAGAATGTCTATGTGCCGCGCTTCATCCAGCATCACACGCGTTTTCACGGGCAGAGAAGCTCCGGTGCGAAAGTAGGAAGACAGGCGTTGGCGCAGGTTGCCTGCCTTGCCTATATACAGGATATGTCCGTCGGCGTCTTTGTACAGATAGACGCCCGGACCTGTCGGGAAAAGGGAAAGATCCGGCTTTTGCATATATCAGAAGGCAGCCGGCGGACGGTGCCCGGGCGGGAATTGTCCGTTTCTCCGCTCCGCTTCGCGGCGTATAACGAAAAACATCACCGTGCAAAATGCGTTTTGGCCAGTTCCCGCATACCGGTTTCCGGACGTTCTCTTTTGGATGCTATGGCCGTTATCGTATAGGTGGGGGCATTCACGGTTATCCAGACGGAACCGAAACCGGCCTGCGCGAGGGTGCCCGTGAGTGCGCGGGCGGTGAACCCGCATTTGTTGGCGTGCCTTGTGTACCCCGCCGCAAGGGCGGGGCGGAAACCGTAAAGAATATCAAGCGGCGCCACCGGGCCGGCGGCCGATTCGTAAGCTGGTTCCAGCAGTTTGTCGCCGGCTATCAACGCACAGGCCGAACGGAGATCGGCACAGTGCATCACCAGATAACCGTTGTCCCTGAGAACCCGGTGCAGACTGCGCAGGGCGGGAAGCACTTCATGCGCGTACAACCTCTCCAGGCTGTAGGCGGTGAATGCGGCGTCGAAGGATTCGTCTGCAACGGCACCCATGTGCAGCATATCCGTCTGGATATCCGGACGGACTTCCGGATTGTCGTCCATACGGACTTCTTGCCACGCGTCCGTCGCAAATTCCCGCGTGGTGCGGGATTTGTCGCTGTTGCCGCTTGCGGCATGGAGAAATCTGGCAGGCATGCGTTTCCTTTTGCCCGTGAGGGCAGACGATATGCACGATATGCACACCGTCGTTGCCCTATGCGTATACCCTGCTTATCTTGTTTGGGCAAGCAGGCGTCGATTGAAAAAAAAGGGCCGGGCAAGCGCTTGATGTACCCTTCTGAAAACCTTCGCCCGGCGAGGTTTGAGGTGCAATCCCGACAGCCCGGCGTTTCCCCGGATGCGCCGCCTGTCGCGCGTTTACATCCGGCGGACTATGCGCTATGCTTAAATAAGGAAACGCTGTCCAAATTTGATTCGGCGTACCGGCCCGGTGTACTGTTCCACTCCCGGATTATCGTTACGGCAAGTTGTATTCGGCATTGAAATAGTCATACATATGAAGATTGCTCCTTCCTGCCGGGCATGCTTTCGGGCAAGGCCCGGGGAGCAGGGGCTTTTGTTATGCGCAATTCAAGAGACTGTTAGTGAAACGATTTTTGCTCTCGCCGCTTGGCAAAATGTTGCTTGCGTCACTGGTCCTTATGAACGTGCCGCTCTTCCTGGCCTGCTTTAAGATCATGGATGTGATGGAAAAGACTTTTCTGGAGGAAAAGGCAGGCAAACTTACAGGCTATGCCCGTCTTCTGGCCGCCCGCCTCGACTCCGGCGGCTACCGGGCGCTGTTGCAACGGGACGGCGCCGAACATGCGCCGCGGGAAGAGCAAATTTTGGTCCTGAACAGAGAACTGACTGGCATTACCGATGAAGCGGCCACCGCCGGGGAAGGGCTGGGCGTCGGTTTTTATTCTCTGGAATTGGATGCCATTATTACATACGGACCGTCATCGCTGTTCGGCGAGACCGTGGGCAGGTCCATAGCTCCGGACCACCCCGGACGCGGCGTGATGCGTTCGGCCGAGGCCGAAACGACCTTCGGCCTCATGGTACGCGGCGAAATAATGAACGCCATGGTGCCGCTTATCCGCGAAGGGCAGGTCATCGGCTATGTATGGGCTAATGAGACGGCAGCGGATGTCCGGGCAAGAGTCGCGGACGCTCTGCGCGTTGCCGTCGTCATCATGCTTGTCTTTTCCTGTGCGGCCTTTGTTCCGGCTCTGCTGCTTTCACGGCGCGCTGTACAGGATGTCGCCCATATTGTGGACGGTATACGCAGCCTGCACGATGATTTGAATATCCGCCTTCCGGAGGCGGCCGGAGAACTCGGCGAAGTGTCCAGAAGTATCAACGCCATGGCCGAAGCCCTGCAGAAGGCCGATGCGCAGCATCGCGCCCTGGCCGCCGCCGAGGCTGCCAATGCCGCTCAACGCAGTTTTCTCGCGCGTATGAGCCATGAAATACGTACGCCTATGAACGGTGTACTGGGCATGACCCGGCTCGCCATACAGTCCGGACCGCCGCCTGCCCAGTTGGAATATTTGAAAAAAATTCAGGCTTCAGCAGGCATACTTCTGGGCATTATCAATGACATCCTTGATTTTTCCAAAATAGAGGCCGGCAAACTGGAAATAGACAGGCATATCTTCAGACCCCGCGAAATGGCGGAGAATATCCGCGAGCTCATACTGCCCCGCGTCAGAGAAAAAAATCTGCGTCTGGATATCATGACGGCCGACTCGGTACCTGAATTCGTCAAAGGCGATGATCTGCGCATTTCTCAAGTCCTGCTGAACCTTCTCGGCAACGCCTCCAAGTTTACGGCCGAGGGCGGTATTTCTCTGTACATGGAGGCCGATCCCGGCGCGGAGGGGTACCTGCGCCTGCACTGCACGGTCAGCGACACGGGCATAGGCATGAGCGCTGAAGAACAGGAGTCCCTGTTCCAGCCCTTTGTTCAGGCCGATGCCTCGACTTCCCGCAAATTCGGCGGAACCGGCCTCGGCCTTTCCATCAGCAAGGCCCTGGTGGAGCTCATGGGCGGCACGATACACGTAAGCAGCGCGCCGGGCAAAGGATCCCGGTTTTCCTTTTTTGTGGAACTGGAAAGCGTTGAGCCGGGCTCGGTATCCCTTGCACAAGGAGAAAAACCTTGGGACAACCTACACTGCGACGGGCGCTGCTTCCTTCTGGTGGAAGACAACGCCGTCAATCGGGAAATCGCCGTGGCCGTTCTGGACGGCTTCGGAGCTGAAACGGATACGGCCGACAACGGTGAGGAGGGTCTGAAGGCTTTCCTGGGCAAAGACTACGACATCATTTTTATGGATGTGCTCATGCCCGTCATGGACGGACTGGAAGCAACGCAACGTATCCGCGCCTCCGGCAAGGCCGACGCGCTGACTGTGCCCGTCATCGCCATGACGGCCAACGCTATGCGCGAAGATAGGGAAGAGAGCCGCAAAGCAGGCATGAACGGCCACATTGCCAAGCCGTTGGACGTGGATGAACTGAAAAAGACTGTGTACGAGATGCTGTACGTCCGCAGTTCAACGACATGAGCGGCAATACGGGAAAACGTTGCAACAGCGGCATTACGGCGGTTCAACTTTGAGCGCATCCACAACCGGGCTGAATCAACTGATTATGCGTCGGCTCAAGTTGACCTGCCGGGTTCAGGGTAGGGCCTCGTCCGCCGGAGGCATACAAAATAAATGTTGAAATGCTATCCGGCTGCGGAACGTTTTGTACCGGCGAGACCCTGCGTTTTGCCTGCTTTTTTCCGACTTCCCGTCGCGGCTTTTTTCGCCTCGGCCGCGTCTACACGCGCATAGGCATCGCGCAGCAACCTGCCTGCCTCCTGCAGGCGTACTTCCTTGCTCGGCGCTCCCAACACAACACTGACCAGGCGGGTATTGCGGTAGCGCGCCGTGGTGATGAGATTGTAGCCGGATGACGCCACATACCCTGTCTTCAGGCCGTCCACTCCCTCAACATGCCCAAGCAGGGGGTGGGTGTTGGGCCGCAGGCTCTGTAGGTCGAGGTACGGCCGGGAATGAAAAAGCCCCAAGGCTCCGGGATGGGCCGCAAGGTAGCTCCGGGTCATGACCAGCAGGTCGCGCGCCGTACTTTGCTGCCCTTGAGCGGGCAGGCCGTGCACATTCTTGAACACGCTGCGCGTCATACCCAGCGCTTTGGCTTTGCGGTTCATCAATCGCACGAAGGACTGCTCCGACCCGGCGGCGTGTTGCGCCGCCGCGACGGCGGCATCGTTGCCGGAGGCCACTGCCATGCCTCTGAGCAGGTCACTCAGACGCACACGCTGCCCGGCGTGCAGGTTGATGGTTGAGCCGCCCGTGTCGGCGGCCTTGCGGCTGATCCGGACCATCCCGTCCAGAGAAAGTTTGCCGGCTTTGACCTGATCGAGAATCACGAACATGGTCAACACCTTGGTCAGGGAAGCCGGGGCAATCGGACGGTCGGCGTTGTAGGCGTTCACCACTGTTTTATGCGTCAGGTCCATGGTGATGTAGGCTTTGACCGGGACAGGCGCGGTCTTGCCTGCTTTGACCGCCGCTTTTTCCCGCACCGCCGCGCTTTTTGTGCCTCCGGACTTTTTTTGAACTGCCGCATTCTGCCGGCTTGCCGCGCTCTTGTTTTTCTCTTTGGCCGCCTGTACGACCTGCGCGTCAGGTTTTTTTCTTGCCGGCCCGGCCGTTGCATTGTGCTGCGCCGCTTTGGTCGCGCCTTTTTGAGCAGCCGCCGTGTCCGAAGGCGCTGAAATGCAGCACGACAGCAGTACGAGCAGTAAAGCGATACAGCGCATGAACCTGCGCCGGCGATGGGTAAAGAGACGCGAAAGCATGTTGTATTCTAGATTTTATTTAGACTTTGCGCAAGGAAAATCACAACATCGCGCATACCCGGCAATGCCGACACTCATTATCGGATCGCATCCCGACCGCTTGAGCCGCCTCTTGATTACCTCGGCAACGCAAGCACCGCACGGCGTCATCTGCCCTGTAAACATCCCATGACATGCTATCTCTGCGGTCGAGGGGTGCCCTATACGCCCAGATTGTCGGCCGGACCGGATACCATGCTGTTTTGTTCCGAATTGTGCTTGCGCTCGCATGTCAAAGAAATGCGCGAAATTTCCGGATGGAATGCGGCTGCGGGTGATCTGCGTGCGGCGGGTGATCCGGGTTTTCCTTTTCAGGTATATTCCGGCAGGCTGAGAAAATATTTTCGCTCCCATTTCGAAAAAGAATTTGCCGAATTTGTCGTGCAACATTGGAGCGAGCCGGTTTTTTACGAACATCAGGCCATCAGCATAGATGCCGAACGGCAGCTTATTCCGGATTTTTGGTTTCCCCGGCGCAGCGTCTGGATTGAGTTGAAAGGTTCATGGTACGGTGATGTTCGGTCGAAAATGAAATTTTTGGAAGCGCAGGGCATTGTCGGTCCGGAGAGGCTCATTCTTTTGCCCTATGAGTGCCGTAAGTGGTTTGCCCGGCAAGACAGGACAAAGAAAGGAAAGAACCGCGGCCGACATGCGCAATAATCCTCACCGCGCTATAATACTCCAGCGCGTCGCAACGTTGTTTTCTTTTCGTCAACGCAGTATTTCGGATTTTGCACGCGCTCGCCCCTCGGCGCGGTCTGCCGCCTGAAGAATTTTGCGCCGCCGAAGTTCGGCGCGCCGGCTGAAAAACATTTTTTCAGCCGGCGATGCTGCAAAAATACTCGGATAAGCTTCAGGCGAGCTCCGCCAGAAGCGTGTCCTTGACGGTGTTGATGTCTTCCTGCCCGTCCAGAGCGATATACCGGCACTTTCCCTGTGCGGCCAACCCTTGGAAAAAGCGGATGGCGGCCAGAGTGCCGTTCTTTTCATCATAATAGATATCGTGGCGTTTGTTGACGGCATTTTCATCCTGATCGTCGGCACGCTCGGAAAGGGTGCCGCCGCAGACGCGACATTTGCCGTCCTCGGGTTTTATGGCTGCAATGTGGACGTTGTTGGGATGATTGTTGTCCACCGAACAGATGCGCCGTCCGGCGATCCTGCTTTTGGCCGTTGCGCGCGGAAGCAGTATCTCGACGACATAATCCAGCGTAAGATCGGAGGCCTGCATGGCTTCCCAAAGTTTTTCAGCCTGGAGCAGATTGCGGGGAAAGCCGTCCAGCAGCCAGCCTTTTTCACCGTGGCTCTTCAATGTCTCCAGCACCATGGGTATGGTGATGTCGTCGGGCACCAGATCGCCCCGCTCCATGTACGCTTTGGCTTGCTTGCCCAGTTCCGTGCCGATGCCGCAGTGCTCGCGAAAAATGGCCCCGGATTCAATATGCGCAAGATTGAATTTCTGTTTCAGCAACGCGCCCTGTGTTCCTTTGCCGCTTCCGTTGGGACCGAAAAGGAGAATGTTCAAGCCCGCCCCTCGCTGTTGAAGATTCTGAAAAGTATACGCTTCACGCTGCAGGCGTGTCAACGCACCTGGCGGGATCTGTCGCGAGCAGGTGATATGACCGCGATAGGTAGCACACGAATTGACCGATCCGCACCGACGGACGCATTGTCGGCGACACACAATAATGTGACCGGTAGAGGCAGACATAAAGTTGACCGATCTGCGCTGATGGACGCACCGGCTATATCCTCCCTCGGCCGGATATCATTATCATAGCGAAATATAAATATTTTTATGATAAAGGGGAAAGGAACAGCGGGCGGAAAAGACGGAGTCCGGTGTGTTGGGCAGGCTGCGGCAAATGAGGGTGGATGTGCTCGCGGGATCCACGCCGAGCCGGTTCTGCAAAGCCGGGCACGACGGACGGCAATATTCCGCTTGCATCAAGCCGGGATATGATATACAGAGCGCTACCTTGTGTGCATACAGAGGATTGGTCTTTTCTCATGTAATTATTTGCCGTCATTCAATATTCCATCAAAAATGCCGTATTCCGCGCCCCTCGTTGTGCATGTAGAAACGCCGCTGTTGCGAACTTCCGGCTCAATCCCCGGCATGGAAACAGGGATTGTATAACCGGACAGGCAGACCTATGCAGGAATTTTTTCTCAATGATCCCGTAGCCGTCATCGGAGCGTCCTGCCGTTTGCCCGGCAACGTAAACGACATGCAGGGATTGTGGGAACTGCTTGAAAACGGTACGGACGCGGTAACGCGCATACCTCCGGACCGTTTTTCCAAAGAAAGATTTTTCAGTAAGTCGCCGGATCTGCCGGGACACTGCTATACGGATGCGGGGGGAGTCCTGTCTTCGATTCGGGAGTTTGATCCCGGCTTTTTCGGGCTTTCGCGCAAAGAGGCAGCGGATATGGATCCGCAGCAGCGCCTCATGCTTGAATTGACCTGGGAGGCTCTCGAAGCGGCCGGCATCCCTCCGTCGACCCTGCGCGGCTCGGACACCGGCGTGTTCATCGGCGCATCAAACATGGATTTTACCGTGCGCGGGAGCATGGACCCGGAGGTTCTCTCTCCGCATTCCATTACCGGGTCCGCCCTGAGCATAATCGCCAACCGCGTATCCTACATATTTGATTTTCACGGGCCGAGTTATGTGCTGGATACGGCCTGCTCGTCTTCCCTGGCGGCTCTGTACGACGCCTGCCGGTCCGTCGACGAGGGCGGAATCCCGCTGGCCGTGGCAGGCGGGGTCAACATCTTGCTGAGTCCCTTGCCTTTTATCGGCTTCGCCAAGGCACGCATGCTTTCGCCCGACGGGCGCTGCAAAATGTTCGACGCTTCGGGCAACGGTTTCGTGCGCGCCGAAGGCGGTGGGGTCGTTGTGCTCAAGAAGTTGAGCAGGGCGTTGCGCGACGGTGATACGGTCATGGCACTGATCGCCGGAGTCGGCATGAACGCCGACGGGCGTACCACGGGACTGCCGCTGCCCGGTCTCAAGGCCCAGACGGAACTGCTGCGCGGCATATACGAGCACCCCGGCATAGACAAGAGTAAGGTGGCCTATATAGAGGCCCACGGCACAGGCACGGCCGCCGGGGATCCCGTCGAGGCGCGCGCCGTAGGGGAAGTGCTCGGCAAAGCTCTCAAGGGACGGCGTCCTTTGTATGTGGGTTCCGTGAAAACCAACATCGGCCACCTCGAGCCTGCCTCGGGCACTGCCGGTTTGCTGAAAGCCGTTCTGGTGCTGCAACAGGGCAGGATACCTCCCAACCTGCACTTCACCGTCCCCAATCCGCATATCGATTTTGTCGATCTCAATCTGCGCGTTCCGACACGGGCGCTCGATCTGCCCCTGCGCGGCGACGGCGCGCTGGTCGGACTCAATTCCTTCGGCTTCGGCGGTGCCAATGTCCACGTTCTCCTGCGTAAAGCCCCGCAACGGGGGACGCGCCGGAGTGTCCCGGCCCCCGGCGACGATCTGCCTCTGTTCCTGTCGGCGCGGAGCGAAAAAAGTCTGCGCGCTTTTGCCGTCTCCCTGGCCGACCGGCTGGAAAAGGCGGACGAGGGGCAGCTTCCGGATATCGCGCGCACGTTGGCTCTTTGCCGGGACCATCAGCGCCTGCGGGCGGTTTTCAGCAGCGACGGCGCACAGGATTCGGCACGCCGCCTGCGCGCGTTCGGGCAAGCGGCCCGTGAATCCGGGCGGCTGAACGCAATCGGTGAGGCCGTCGGCGAAAATTGCCCGGGAGCTTTCGTGTTTTCCGGCAACGGCGGCCAGTGGCCGGGTATGGGCGGAGCGCTGGTCCGCGAGAACGCCGACTTCGCGCAGGCTCTGGAGGAAATCGACGCTTGTTTCCGAACGTTGCGCAACGTTTCCCTCATAGACGTCATGCTCAATCCGGAAAAGTATCCCCACGCCGTTTCGCATACCGAAGAAAGCCAGCCTCTGCTCTTCGCGGTGCAGACCGGGCTTGTCCGGGCGTTGCGGGCCAAAGGCATACAGCCGGATTGCGTGTTCGGCCACAGTGTCGGGGAAATTGCCGCCGCCTGCGCGGCGGGCGCCCTGAGCGTGAAAGACGCCTGCACGATTGTGCATTTCCGCAGTCTGTTGCAAAGCCGTCTGCGCGATACCGGACACATGGCCGTGGCCGCCGCCGGGGAAAGCGTGCTTGAGGAACTTCTCGCGCCGTTCGGGGGCGAAGTGGAAATCACGGCCGTCAACAGCGAAAAGTCGGTTACGCTCGGCGGCGAGGCCGACGCCGTGCGCGCCTGCGTACTCCAACTGAAGAAAAAGGGCATCGCCGCCAAACTCCTTGATTTGCCGTATCCGTTCCATACGCGGCGCATTGATGTCCTCAAGGACGAATTTCTTGCCGCCCTGAAGGATATCCGGCCGCGGGCGGCCGCCGTGCCTTTTCTGTCCACGGCGGGCGAGGGTGAAGTGCGGCGCCCCGGCAAGGTCTACTGGTGGAAAAATATGCGCAACCGGGTCTGCTTCGGCGATGCGGTGGCATCCGCCCTGGCAAAAGGCTGTCGCATTTTTCTGGAGATAGGCCCGCATCCGGTGTTGTTGGGGTATATACAGGAAAGCATCGGGAAAAGCGGCCTTTCGGCTCTCACGCAGCCTGCCATGCAACGCAACGGGCACAAGGGCGAACATGTCGAGACGGCATGGCGGGAGGCCTGGAAAAAAGGCTGGACCCTGCGCAGGGAAGACCTGCGCCGCGCGTCCTGCGTGCGGAGTCCCCTGCCTGCATACGCCTGGGACAAGGAATACCTGTGGACGGCGGATACGCCCGAATGCCGTGAATTCATCACCGCGCCCAACGCGCATCCCCTGCTGGGCCGGCGTCTGCCGCGTTCGGCGCCGGGCTTTGAAAATCTTCTTACGCTTGCCGACCATCCCCGGCTTGCGGACCATCGTATAGGCGGGGCGCTGCTTTTCCCGGCCGCCTGCATCATAGAAATGTTCATAAGCGCCGTCGAAATGCTGCACCCGGAGGAACGACGCTCACTGGAGCGCCTGGTCATCTACCGTCCTTTGCGCCTTTCTCCGGAAAGCGCGGTGAACCTGCGCCTTACGGAAGACGAGGAAGACGGCGCCCTGCGTCTTGAAAGCCGCCCCTACATGAGCGGCGAGCGCTGGTCGCTCTGCGCTGCATCGCGAACCCGCAGCGCGCCGCGGGCGCCTGAGGCCGGCGTGCGCATTGTCGACCCGGCAGGCTTCGGCGTTGCGACACCGGCGGACACAATCTACGCCGAAGCGGCAAAGAACGGATTCGCCTACGGTCCATCGTTCCGCACTCTGGAAACGGTGTGGACGCGACGGGAGGACGACGTGCCCGCCGTGCTGGCGGCTTTGCTGCCTGCGGCACCGGAGGCTGCCGCAGGCATGAGGACGCCGCCTGTGCTGATCGACGGCGGATTGCACTCTTTGCTGCCGCTTATGCCGGGCGGCGGCGTGCACACCCGGCAGCCGCAGGCAGGGCAGGAGTATACGCGCGGAGCGCTGTTTCTCCCTTCGGCCGCCTCCCTCGTTACGCGATTTGCGGCCGGATCGCCGCGCTTTGTCCGCGCGCGCCTGCGCAGCGTCGGCAAACGCCAGGCTGCGGCCGATCTGGACTATCTGGATTCCGGCGGAAAGGTACTGCTGTCGATTGAGCAATGCCGCTTCCGCAAAGTCGACAGGCCCGCTGACGCTTCACCGGCGGTCTTTCAGGTCAGGGCTGTACCCGCCCCGAGATGCCCGACGTGCGAGGGCGACGCGTTTTCCTGCGACACGCGGGCGGCCTGCCTTGCGGCAGGCGCGGCTCTCAACGTTTCAGAACAAAAAGCTGTTCCTGATGAAAAGAACAAAGGCGGCAACGACCGGCCGGAAAAGCGTGAGCGCCGCCTGTTGCGTTACGCGGCCCTGAAACAAGTCCAGGAAGCCGTGCGCGGACTGCTTGAGGACAAGGTCGGCATATCCTTTACCGAAGACGCTCTGCGTACTTCCGGGGTGCTTGACCCGGCACAGGAAGCCTGGCTGCTTCGCATCATGCGGCATCTTGTCGAGGCGGGATTGGCCCGTGAATGCAATGACGGATGGGAACTCCTGTACCCGGAGCATGTGCCTGCCGCAGATACGCTGTGGAGGACGGTAGTCGCCGGGGCGCCGGGACATTTGCCCGAAAGCGTTCTTCTGGCAAGGGTTACCGGCAGGGCCGGAGACTTTCTGCGTTCAGGCGCGGCGGTGCGTTCCTTGCCCGATACCCTGTTTTCCGCATATTTTTCTATGTCTCCGGCGTTGCGTCCGTACATCAACGCCTTCAATACCTGCGTCAGGGCTTTGTCGGCCTGCGGCAAACCCGGCGGCATCGTGCGCATACTGCTGCTGTCCGCCGCACCGGCTGCCTTTGCCGGGGAGCTTGTGCCGTATCTTCAGGGTAAAGACATCCACATGGAGTGCGCCGGACGCGACGAGACGGAAAGCAACGCCTTGAAGCAGATATTCGCCTCCGTACCGGAAGCGACGGCAATCAATATTGATCTTGCCGCCCATCGGCCGGAACTTGACGGCGGCAGGCATATCATTGCGGCCGCGTTCCGCATGCACGCCGCACCGCACCCGCTCCGCGCCCTGGAGCGCTGCTGTGAGCTTCTTGCTCCGGGCGGCGTACTCTGTCTGCTGGAGCACCGTCCGGACATTTTTACGGACTTGACCTTCGGCGCCGACCCGCAATGGTGGAAACCGACTTCCGGAGAACGGGGATACGCATCCAGCCTGCATTCGTCCGAGGCATGGCGCGCGGCTCTTCAAGAAGCGGGGTTTACGGATATTACATGCGCGGACGACCCGAACGGGGACGCCGGCCCGGCCTTTCTACTCCTTGCGCGGAAAAGCGGAGGCGGTGCAGCGGGAAAAGATTCCGGCTGCCCGGAACTGATCCCGGCTGCGGGTTTGTCCTCGCCGACCGGCGGGAACGGGAACTGCCCGGAACTGCCCGGGGAGGGCGCCCCGCAGGGGGTGTCTGTAGAAAACGGAAAGATTCCGCGCAGGGCGTTGCCGGACTTTATCATCGTCGCGTGTGCTCCTGATACGCCTTCCGGTCGTCTCGGCATTGCGTTGCGGGAAGAACTGGAGGCTCTCGGCGTACAGGCCCCGGTGTTGCATGCGGGGAGTTCCGCGTTGTCCTCGGGCGCTCTTTTCGACCCTCTGTCCTCCGACTCCTGGCGCGAACTTTCGAACGCTGCGTCGCCGGACAAACCTCTGGAACTGGTCAACCTCCTGGGCTACGACACTGTAATCCGTCCGGAAGAAAGAGAATTTGCCTTTTCGTTGGAGTACGGCCCGGCTGCCGCGGCGGCTTTTGCAGCGGCCTGGGACGTCTCGCGCCGTCCGGTCGGGATGACGCTTGTTACCGGAGGGGCCGTTGCCGCGGGCAAGGACAGGGCGGAGCTTTGTCCGCAGCCGAGCGGGGAAGCTGACCGGGCGGAACGCGGAAAGCCGGTGTATCTTGCGGATACGGCGACTCTTTGCTTGGAGCGGAGCGGAGAAGAAGCCCGCCGGGGACGCGGACCGACAGCCGACTTTGCCGGCCCGACGATTTTGCCGTCCCAGGGCGCCATCTGGGGTTTCGGCCGCGTCCTTGTCAACGCAATGCCCGCCTTGCGCACAAAACTGCTGGATTGGCGCGGGACTCAGGAGGAGCTTGCCTGTCTGGCACGGGAGTTTGTCAAGTCGTCGGGCAAGACCGAAGACAGAGAGATACTGCTGTCCGGCCGGGGGCGTTTTACTCTGCGCCTTGTGCCCGCTGTGGAAAGCAGGGAACTTGCGGAGCCTTGCGGCGCGCGTCTTGTATTCGACACGCCGGGGAGCCTGAAAAATCTGTACTGGCGGAAAAGCCTACCGCAACGCCTCGGGCCGGGGCGGGTGCACATCGCGGTCAAGGCCGTGGGGCTCAATTTCCGCGATGTCATGTGGAGCAAGGGACTGTTGCCCGAGGAAGCCCTGGAAAACGGTTTTGCCGGGGCCGGATTGGGCATGGAATGCTCGGGTGTGGTTCAGGAAGTGGGCGAGGGCGTATCCGGTTTCAAGCCGGGCGATGAAGTGTTCGGTTTCGTCCCCGATGCCTTCGGTACCGACGCGATTACGGATGCGGGCGCCGTGGCCGTCAAGCCGGCCGGCATGACCTTCGCCCAGGCCGCCACCGTGCCGGTCGCCTTTATGACTGCCTGGTACGGCATGGCGCA
>JAITDR010000087.1 GCA_031282465.1 Desulfovibrio sp. | reverse complement strand
TGACCTTTAAGGATGACGGAAGCAAACGGGTCATACAGTTGCTTTCGTCCGACGGCAAGAACTGGTTGAAGATCGTTGAGGCGCAACATTAAGCGACTATTTGAGGCGATAACTGCTCTAATAAGGAGAGACGAAATGTCCGGAGGCGAAACAGGCGGCGATGATCCGCGCAAGGTGTCGGTAGACAATGCAATACTGGATGCCCAAGGGAAAGAGCCGGGCATCTATCTGAGTACGAGTGGAAAAGTTTCCATCATGTCGCAGGGAGATCATGAGTGGCTTACCGCCGGCAATTCGAGTTGGGTAACTAAGGGAGCGAACGCGGCTGCAACGGAAGGTGCAAATGCCAGCTTCGTCCTAGGGGCACGCTCAACAGTCTTGGCTGGGGCCGATGCGACGGTCAAAGCCGGCGTCGATTTCACGGTGAAGGTCGGCAACGATCTGACGGCGAAACTTGCGGCCGATGAAAACTTTTTTTTAGGACCGAAGGTGGAAGCCGCAGCCACTGTAGGCAAGGTTGCCGCCGCGACGAGTCTGGTCGCCGCAAAATGGAACCACGCTTACGGTGATGCTACAAAGCTCGGCGCGCTCGAGCAGCGCTGCTCGGCGCAAAACATGCAGACCATTGCAGACAGCATTCGAGCCGTCGGCCAAGCCGTTATCACCGCAGGCACTATGACGCAGCTGGTAGCTCAAGAAACCCACGTTGCCAGCGAGTCTGTGATTACCGCGGGGATAGCCACGCGTGTCGAGAACATGATGACTCAGATCAATACGATGACCACTTTCGTCTGACCCACCATGAAAGTCTACAAAGACAAAGATCACTGCGTGACCCTGCGACCTTTTTCGTTGCAGGGGAAACGCTTCCTCATGGTCGGCGTGGGCCGGTACATCGGCCTCGACCCGGAGGGCGGGACGGGCTGCGTGCGCACGGAGCAGGACTTCTGGAAAGAAGCGCCGGAGGTCTTCGCGGCCTTGGGTCAAGCCCCGGTTTTGGACGAGGGGCTGCCCAAACCGGGGGCCGAAGTGCTGGTGGCGGGCTTTTGCCGCGCGCTCGGCAAAAAGCCCGTGCCCGCTCTGGAAGTTTCCTTCCGCGTGGGGCCGGTACGGCGGCGGCTGGCAGTTTTCGGCGACAGGGAGCGCCTGCCTGGGGGCGGGATTTCCGACCCCGTTCCCTTTGTTTCCATGCCCCTGACTTGGGACCGCGCCTTCGGCGGGCCGGACTTTCCGGCCAACCCCCAGGGCCGGGGTCTGGGCAGCGGCAACAAAACAGCCCCGCAGGCTCCCAATATCGAAGACCCGGAACACCTGATCCTTCTCGGCGACGACAGGCCGGAGCCGGCCTGCCCCTTTGCTCTGGATCCGGGCAACCTCGCGCGCCGCGCCCTTTCCGGCACCTATGACCGGACATGGTTGGAAACGCGCTGGCCCGCCCTGCCCGACGATGTGAACCCGGAATTCTTTTACAGCGCCCAGCCCGTCCAACGGCTCACCGGCCGGAACGCTTCGGACGCCCCGCCTTTTTTCCGGGGCGACGAGGCCGTTGAACTCATCGGCATGTCCCATGAGCATCCCCGCATCATCTCCCGCCTACCCGGTGCCCGCATCCGGGTCTTCGTGACCACGACCGCAAACTTCGCCCCCTTCGCCCCGCCACGCAAGACCGGAACGCCGGGAGAACAGGACGACGAAAAAATCCCCCTGCCCTACGCCAAGGACCTGAGCGAGCCGGGCGTTTTTCGGGAAGTGCACCTGTATGCGGATACGGTCTGGCTACTGCCCGACTTCATGGGCGCATTTATCCTGCGCCGGGGCCTGTTGCCGGTGGAAGACGACGAGATGGACGACATCCTGCGCGTCTTTGTCGTGACGGAAGATCCGCAGGAGACGCCGCACTCCCCGGACTACTGGCTGGAAGAACAAAAAAAACGCGTGCGGCCCGTGAACATCGACCTCGCGCCCTTTGCGGCGGCTCAGGCCAAAACGACCAAACTGGTGAAAAAAGCTCGGGATCTGCCCAAGTTCTTCGCCAAACTCAAAAAAGACATGCTGGGGCAGACCCCGGTCATGCCCCGGACGCTCGGGGACATCGCCCATTCGGCCGCGCAGACGCTCGCCACGGGCCGCGCGACCACGGATGCGCTGGAAAAACAGGTTCTGGCGCAGCGGGAAAAATTTGGTCACCTCATGAACTTTGACGGTCTGCTGAAGATGCTTGCGGGCATGCGGGCGAATTTGGACGAGCGGGAAAAAGAGATCGGGAACGCCCTGTTCCACGCACAGGAAAGCATGGGAAAGCTGACCGCCGAAACCGTAAAGCTTCAAGATACGGCCATGAACAAGTTGCGGGAGGCCGGCTTTACGACAGACGCCGAAGAGGCGGCCCACCGGGCGAAAATCGAGAAGCTCCTGAGCATGCTGGATGCCGTCGGCGTGGACGGCGGCCCGCCCCGCCCGCCCTTGACCGGGAATCTCCGGCACGACAGAGGCTTCGCCCTGCTCGTCACGCTCGAGCGCACCTTGCGCCGCGACGAAGTCATGCGGTCCCAACTGACAAACCTGGGATTTGAGCAGTCGACCCTTGAGGATATCGCGCTCGGATACAGCCCGGAGGCGATCCGGGATACACCCGAAGCCTGGGGACTGGAGGCCGGTCCGGCCTTTGACCTTCCGGCGGGGTTCTATGTGCCGCGCTTTGCCGGCAGAATGCTGACCGCCCTGCGCATCTATCCGCTCGTGCCGGCCGGAGATGCCGGAGTTGTCGAATTGCGCGGCTTGGGTGCTGCGAACGCAGAGATCGTACTCGCCCCCGGGTCCGACCCCGCCCCTCTCTTCCTGCCTGCGGCTCGTCCGGGCGGGGTCGTGTGCGTAGTCCCCGAGGATCTTTCGGCCTACTTGACGGAACAGGAGGTCGGGGACTTCTGCCATGTCGCGGTCGCCCCGGACCCGGCGGGACTGAGCAAGGTCAAGGATCTGCCGCCTCTTCAGGCCGATGTTCCGGCCGAACACGGCGGGTTGCCTCTTGTGGTCGTCCTGCCGCCCGGCGAGGCCGGGCGAAAGCTGTTCGCGCTCTGGTCCGCGACCTTCGCCGCCGCCGTTCCCCTGTATCTTCCGGAAAACTGTCCCTCTGTTCCGGCCTTGGCGGGGCAGGGCCACAGACTGCGTCGCCTGCTGCTGAATGTCCTCCCGCCGGAAACGGCCGGGATTCACGATTTCGATATTCCCTTGCCCTCCCCGGACGGCCTGCCGAAACCATTTACCCTGAATCTGCCCTTGCCCGGCAAGGAAGAAATCCAAAGCGCCGTAGCCGCTCTGATGCAGGAAGTCATGGGTCATTACCTGGGCATCCCCGCTTCGGGGCCGGACGCGGTCCTGCAAACCGGGGGAGTGCTGTCGGAAACTCTCCGTCAGGCCGGAGCGCCCGACGACGTTCTGCGCACGGTGGAATCCCGTATCGCCGCCGCCTTGAAGAATCTGCCTGCCTCCGGTCTTCCTCAGACCCCGTCCGAACTGCCCTCCGGCGCGGACGCATTGCGCAAGGTGGGGAAAATGGCTGCCGACATGAAAGCTGTCTTGCCCCCCGCCGTGTCGCCCGAAGCGCGCGAAAAATTCCTGCAAGTCTTTGCCTCGGCGGAAGAAAAATTGGCCGGGGCGAGTGACTTCGCGGCGCTGCGGGACAAAGTGACCGACTCGGTCAGGGCTTCCATCACCGCCGCGGGCATGGACCCCGACGTCCTGGCGCCGCTCTCCCGCGAAACGGTGAGGGAGATGCTGGCGGCGGGCCGGAGTCTGAAAGGTAAAAATTTGCAGGGAAGCGACCTCTCCGGTCTGGATTTTTCCGGCGCATGCCTTGACCACGCCCTGTGCGGCAAAGCGATATTCCGCGGCTGCCGCATGGACGGGGCGGATTTCACCTTCGCTGTGGCCGACGAGGCGGATTTCAGCGGAGCGAGCTTCCGGGGCGCCGTCTTCAAGCAGACCGTGCTGCAGAAGGCGGTGTTGCGCGATGCCGATTTCACCGCCGCCCGGATGGAACTTCTCACCTTCAACGACTGTGATGCTGCGCGAGCCGTCTTCGAACGGGCGGACAGCTCTCTCGTTGTGTTCAACAAGACCGTGCTGGACGGGGCGCGTTTCGACCAAAGCACGCCGCGCCTTTGCGCGTTTATCGGCGGGACGGCGCGGGGGGCAGATTTTCGCCGCTGCCGGGCATTCAAGTGCCTGTTTCAGAAAACCGACCTCGCGGGCGCGCTCTTTCAGGAAGCGACGCTCAACGAATGCATGTTCCAGGGGGCGACCGCCGCCGGGCTTTCCTTCACCGGCGCGGACCTGCGCAAATTCTATTCGGACATGGAAACGGACCTTTCCGGGGCGGATTTCTCCGGCGCGGATTTGCGGGAGGCCTCCCTGCGCCTGACCCGCCTGCCCGGCGCGGAGTTTTGCCGGTCCAACCCGCAACACGCCCTTTTCACGCAATGCGACCTTTCCCACGCTCGTCTG
>JAITDR010000071.1 GCA_031282465.1 Desulfovibrio sp. | reverse complement strand
CAGGCCGTTTCCGGCACCGGGCAAAAAGCCGTGGACGAACTGGACCGCCAGGTGCGGCGCATGTTCAACATGGAAGAACCCGAAGTCGCCGTCTACCCGCACCGCATAGCCTTCAACTGTCTGCCGCACATCGATGTCTTCCTGGAGAACGGCTATACTAAAGAAGAAATGAAAATGGTCAATGAAACGGTCAAAATCATGGAAGACCCGAACATCAGGGTGACGGCCACTACCGTGCGCGTACCCGTTTTTTACGCGCATTCCGAAGCCCTGAACGTGGAATTCGACCGCCCCGTGAGCGTCGCCGAGGCCAGGGACGCCCTGGAAAAAGCCGAGGGCGTCGTCGTCCTGGACGACCCCGCGCGGAAGCTGTATCCCATGCCCAAAGACGCCGCGGGCCGAGACGAAGTCTTTGCCGGCCGCATCCGGCGGGATGAATCCCTTGATACGGCCCTGAACATGTGGGTGGTAGGCGACAACGTCCGCAAAGGGGCCGCCCTGAACGCGGTGCAGATCGCGGAATGCCTGGTTCGGGAGGGCCTTGTGCGCGTTGCGGACAGGGGAGCCTTCCTGCGCTGAGGAACGCGCCGTGCCCGTTTACCGTCTGGCGGCCGACAACACGGCGTTCCCCGACCCTTGCGAGGCAGAACCGGACGGGTTGCTGGCCGCGGGCGGAGACCTTTCTCCGTCCCGCCTGCTTGAAGCTTACAGCCGCGGCATTTTTCCCTGGCACAGCGTGGGGAACGCGCCGCTCTGGTGGACGCCCGACCCCCGTTGCATACTTCTGCCCGAAGACTTCCGCCTGCCCCGTTCCCTGAAACGCGTCCTGCGGGACGCGCCTTTCACGTTCAGCTTCGACACGGCCTTTGCCGAGGTCATCAAGGCCTGCGCCGGGACGCGCCGAGGGCAGCCGGGCACCTGGCTCACCCCGGAGATGATCGCCGCTTACGAGCGCATGCACCGGCTCGGCCTGGCCCATTCCGTCGAAGCCCGGCGGGAAGGGCGCTTGGCAGGCGGACTGTATGGTCTGGCTCTGGGCGGGGTCTTTTTCGGCGAATCCATGTTTTACCGCGAACCCGACGCCTCCAAGGCCGCCTTGGTTTTCCTGACGGGCGAGCTGGCGAAAAACGGCTTCACCTTGGTCGACTGCCAGCAGACAACGGCGCATATGCTGCGCTTCGGGGCCAAAGAAGTATCAAGAGCGGAATTTGCGGCCCGCCTGGCGGCTGCCCTCAAACAGCCCACGCGCCGGGGTTCCTGGACGCAGGGCATAGAGCGGGCAGCCCTCGACCCCGCGCCGCCCGCCCGGCAGGGTGCAACGCTGTTCACGCCGGCAGGGACGAGGGGAACGAAGCGTCGACCGCTCCGCAACGAACAACCTGACGCGCCCTCCGGCCCGACCCGCGATGCCGGGAGTCGCCCGCTCCGCAGCGAACAAGCCGCAATCACGTGAACACGCGTTGTCTCTTTCTCATCGGCGGACGCTGTTCCGGAAAAAGCACGGTAGGCGCGCTCCTGGCCCGTATTCTGGACCTGCCCCTGCACGATACCGACCGGATGATTGAGGATGCTGCCGGGAGCGACGCGGCGGGCATAGTGCGGCTGGAAGGCTGGCCCGGCTTTCGCCGCCGCGAGTCGCGCGCTCTGGTCCGCGCCGTCGAAGCGGGCGGCGTCATAGCCGGGGGCGGAGGCATCGTTCTCGCGGAAGAAAACCGCGCCCTGATGCGCGCTTCAGGACTTATTTTCTATCTTGCCGCGCCGGTGCAGACCCTGTATGAGCGCATGCGCATTGCCGGAAATTTTTCCGGCCGCCCTTCATTGACCGGGGCCGATCCCCTGGAAGAGACGGCAGCCGTTATGGCCGAACGGGAAACGCTGTACCGGGAATGCGCCCACCATATTCTCGACGCTGCGCAGCCGGCGCGGCAAACGGCCCGCGTGGCTGCACATATCCTGCGCAGGGTCAGGGCCGGGGAACAACCGTGATGCAATCCTCATCCGGCTCCCGCACGCGAAGACCAAGTGTTCCTGCGGCACACGCCGGGAACAACTATGATGCAATCCTCATCCGGCTCCGGCAGGACAGCCTCCTTGGAAAAAAGAGCCGACGGAACGGCACGCCGGGCTTTGCCGGCATCAGGCGCAAAACCTCCTGAAGGGAAGCATGAGAACATGTCCCGCTACGCGGCCGTTCCGGCTGCCGGCATCAGGCGCAAAACCTCCTGAAGGGAAGAGCGGCAAACCGCAAAGGAATTTCTGATGAACGGCAATACGTTCGGACGTCTCTTCCGGCTGACGACCTTCGGGGAATCGCACGGCCCCGGCTTGGGCGGAGTGGTGGACGGCTGCCCGGCGGGGCTGGAGCTTTCCGAAGACGACCTGCAGCAGGCGCTGGACGAGCGCCGCCCCGGCCGGGACGGCCGGGGCGGCGCGGCCTCCACCGCCAGGCGGGAAGCGGACAGAGTGCGCCTGCTCTCCGGCCTTTTTGACGGCAAAAGCACGGGCGCGCCCATAGCGTTTTATGTGGAAAACACGGATCAGCGGCCGGGAGATTACGACACGCTGGCCGATGTCCCCCGCCCCGGCCACGCCGACCTCGGCCTGCTCCTGAAACACGGTCTGCGCGACCATCGCGGCGGCGGGCGCGCCTCGGCCCGCGAAACTTTGTGCCGGGTCGCCGGCGGCGCCGTCGCCGAAAAGTTCCTGCTGACGCGCGGCGTCCGCCTCGCAGCCTGCATCCTGGAATTCGCAGGCATCGCAGCCGTCCCCGAAGATACCTTCGGCGCCCGCTCCCGGCCCTGGTTCTGTCCCGACGCGGACAGTTTTCAACGCTGGGAAGAGGCGGCGCGGGCGGCAGCGCGCGAAGGCGACAGCCTGGGCGGCAAGGTGCTGGTCGAGATTCGCGGGTTGCCTCCCGGCCTCGGCGAACCCGTCTTCGACAAGCTGGACGCGCGTCTGGCTTACGCTTTCATGGGCGTCGGCGCGGTCAAGGGCGTGGAAATCGGTTCCGGGTGCGCGGCGGCAAGGATGAAAGGCAGCGAACACAACGACCTCCTGATACCGGCCGAAGCGGCCGGCGATACCCGTTGCCTGCTGCCCGGCGGCGCGCCGTACGCCTTTGCCTCCAACCACGCAGGCGGTATCCTGGGCGGACTGAGCAGCGGCGCGCCCGTACTGGTCACGGCGAGCGTCAAACCGATCGCGTCCACGGCAAAAGCGCAACGGACCCTGAACCTGCAAGGGGAAATGACGGAATTGCGCATCGGCGGCCGGCATGATATCTCCGCTCTGCCGCGTATTGTCCCGGTCTTGAGGGCTATGGCCGCGCTGTGCGCGGCGGATTTTCTGCTTCTGCAGCGGGCGGCGCGGCTCTGAGAAACACGCGGGGCGCTGCCCCGAATCCTCGACCTGAGCAGGCGCAAGGCCGAACATTGGAGCATTGCAATGAAGATTTTATGCCCCCGGCGGCCGGCCTGAGCCGGCGCAAGCCCGGAGATCAGGACCCTGCTGTGTTGTTTTCTATGCCTCCGGCGGCCGGGGGAAATGATTTCCCCCGGGCCCCCTCATCGGGGCACCGGTGCTTTCCTTGCAAACTCGAATGCTGATTGAAACATGAAGGACGACGTGTGTTGCGCAGTATGACCGGCTTCGGCCGATGTTTTCTGGAAAACGCCAGACATACGCAGGTATGGGAG
>JAITDR010000259.1 GCA_031282465.1 Desulfovibrio sp. | reverse complement strand
CGGCAAAAGCCGTGAAGCCCGATCCTGAAGAGGGAAGCGCGGCCCGTGATGCCGGCAGGCGACACGGCAACAATTCCCGACACGGCATTATTGCCTTTATAGGTTCGCGTCTGCGGGGTATATGGAAGGCCTTGAGAGCGGAGAGGCGTTGCTGTGCCTGCGGGTCTGTTTTTCGTCCCGCGGGCGACATGCCGTTCTGCCCGGCTTGCGCCGCCTTGTTGGCGCGCAGGGAAAGCGGCTTCTGCCCTCTGTGCGGCGCACTGTATGCTTGGCCCCATCTCCCCGTCTGCGCCTGCGCGGCGTGCCTGCGGGAAAATCCTCCATGGGACCGGTTGCTTTTTCATGGAGAACACGAGGGATTGTTGCGCAGACTGCTGCTTGATCTCAAATTCCGCGGGCAAACGCACCTCGGATCGGCCTTGGGCACGCTTGTGAGCGCGCATCCTGCCTTACGCGAACTACCTGCGGATATACTGACGCCCGTCCCCCTGCACAGAGCGCGCCTGCAGCACAGAGGCTACAACCAAGCCCTGGAATTGACCCGACCGGTAGCGGCAGCGCTACGGCGTCCCATGCAGCCGGAACTGCTCCTGCGCATCCGGGCGACATCCCCGCAAACGCGCTCCGACCGTTCAGAACGTGCCGCAAACGTCGCCGGGGCTTTTGCATGCGCACGCTCACCGCGCGGCAGACACATCGTGCTTGTGGACGATACCTTGACCACGGGCGCAACCCTGCGCGCCGCAGCCGCCGCGCTGCTTGATGCCGGCGCGGCGGGGGTGTGCGCCGTGGTCGTCAGTCGCGTTCGCCGTCTGTCCGGACAGGACGATGCCACGTTTCCGATGGGAGATCGCCAGCCGTATTCGCCGCAAGCCATATCCGGGTCCGACCGCTTTGCATTGAAAATTGAATAACGCCGTTTCCAACTTGTCTCCCTGACGGGAGAAGGTTCAAAACCCGGAGGAAACATTGATGAAACTCTTGATCGGCGTCAGCGGTGCGAGCGGCGGCGCTTACGCTGTCGCGCTGCTCAAAGAGGCGGTGCGGCTCGGTTGCGAGGTTCATGCAGTGTTCAGCCGCTGGGGCGCGGAGGTTCTGCGTCTCGAATGCGGTCACGGACCGGAAGATTTCCCCGACGTCCGCCTTTATGACCCCGACGACATGTCGGCGCCGCCTGCAAGCGGCTCGACGCTATACGACGGCATGGTCATTCTGCCCTGTTCCATGCACACGCTGGCCTGTGCGGCACACGGCATGAGCTTCAATCTTCTGCAACGCGCCGCCGGGGTCATGCTCAAGGAAAAACGCCCCCTTGTGCTGGTCCCCAGAGAAACGCCGCTGAGCATCGTTCACCTGGAAAACATGCTGGCTCTGGCGCGGGCGGGTGCCCTTATCCTGCCGGCGTCACCCGCCTTTTACCACAAGCCGCGCGATTTGGACGCACTCATAAACCAGGTGGCGGGTAAGGTGTTGAATGCCTTAGGCCTTGAACAGAACTTGTTCCCGGCATGGTCCGCGCCGGAAGAGCGGACTCCGGGCCACGCCTGCCGAGGCAGGGAAAAAGCAGCCGAGTGACGCCGGTCTGCGTTTCCCGTGTTCCCGCGCCGCCTGCCCCGCCGAGCATTGATGCATATACGGCGTAAGGCGCAGAGAAACGCGTCGCGCGCGGCCGGCCGGACTGTACTTTCTTCAAAAGTCGTGTTATGAGCCGACATAACGGCAGCGCCACGCGCGGCACGCATGAACGTTGCGGGGCACGTATGAACGCTTCCCCGCGTATTGCGGGGCCTGCACAGCCGAAGGAACAGCCATGGTGGAATCTATCGACCAATACAGGCAGCTTCTGCAACTGTTCGACAAGGCGGGCGTTCCCCGTGACATGCGCTGGAGGTCCCTGCTCCTTTTTCTCAGGGAGATCAAGGATTACCCCCACATCAGTGATGTCCAGAAAATAACCGTCCAGAACCTGCTGACTGCTATATTTGCAAGCAGGGACTATTCGGAAGAAAACCTGCACAAAATACTGGCCGCCTATCAGGACTGTATGGTGGCGCCTTACAGAAAAAAAACCGAGAGCATGCTGCAGGAACTTGCCGGCATGGTGCGGGAATTTCAAAAACTGCTTTCCACGCGCAGCGGAGATCTGGACACGCTGGAAGAAACGGCCGTAAGCATCGTCGAAGACGTGTTCTCGACTGCCGATAAACCATACAGACTGCACGAATCTTTTGCACGCGTCAAAGAACTGCTGGCGGACGACATTCGTTCCTTGGAAAACCTTGCCGCCAGCGATGCCCTGACCGGCATCGCCAACCGCAGGGCCTTTGACGAATTTATGGAAAAGGCCGTACAGGCATGGCGCGACAATGGGCGCCCCCTGTGTCTGGCGATGCTCGACATAGACCTTTTCAAGCGCTTCAATGACGAACACGGGCACCGCATCGGCGACCAAGTGCTGGTGGTCGTCGCCAAGCAGCTCACCAAGGGCATACGCACTCTGATCCGGCCCGGTGATGCGCTGGTTGCGCGCTACGGCGGCGAGGAATTCGTCATGGTCGTAAGCGGCGACGAAGCATCTCGGTTGCCGGAAATCGTCGAGCAGGTCCGGCAGTCCATCAAACAATTCAATTTTCTCATCCGCGATGCCGACGGCAATGTTGTGGAAAGCGGCCTGCACATCACCGTCAGCGCCGGGATATCGGCAGCCGATCCGGAATGGCGCGGCGCCTGGCTGGAAAACATTACCGATTGCGCGGACAAGGCGCTCTATTATGCCAAAAACAACGGCAGAGACTTGGCCGTGGAATACCTGAACAACGAGAAACCCACTTTTAGAATCGTGGCGCGGTCCTCGCTTGTTCGGAAGTTCCCGGCAGCCATAACGGAAAATGACGCCTGCATACTGACCGGCGAATGTCCGCTGCCGAGCGATCAACAACCGACACTGCAGCCCGCCGCGCAGACGTCCTGAAGAAACGCGGTCTTTTGTCGGGCGCTCCGGCGGACACTCCTGCCGGTTTTTTTTATTGACGCTCCGGAATGCTTGGGATAGGGAAAGCTCTCCGTCACGGACGCCGTCCGCGCGCAACATTTCGCCCCTGTTCACCCTGTTGCCGCTATGAAACGCTTCAGAGCCGCTATGACAGGTACACTCAAAATACTGACCGGCACGGCCAACCCTGCACTGGCGGAAGCCATCTGCAACCACTTGGGATGCAAGCTGTCGCCCGCCCTGTGCGATACGTTCAGCGACGGTGAAATCCGCATAGAGATAGGGGACAATGTCCGCGGAGACGACGTCTTCGTCATCCAACCCACATGCGCCCCGGTAAATTTCAATATCATGCAGCTCTGCCTTATGCTTGACGCGCTTAAGCGGGCCAGCGTCGGCCGGGTGACGGCCGTCGTGCCCTATTACGGATACTCGCGTCAAGACCGCAAAGTCACCCCACGCGCCCCGATAAGCGCCAAAGCGGTGGCCGACTTCTTTGAAGCGGCGGGTTTGGATCGTCTGGTCACCGTCGACCTGCACGCCGGCCAGATACAGGCCTATTTCAACAGGCCGGTGGACAACCTCTTTGCCCAGCCCGTGCTGCTGGAATACCTGCGCACCTGGTCGTCCGACGCGGTCATTGTTTCGCCCGATGCCGGCGGCGTTGAACGCGCGCGCTCCTTTGCCAAGCGTCTGGGCATCGGCCTCGCCATAATAGACAAACGCCGCGACAAGCCCAATCAGGCTTCAGCCATGCACGTCATCGGCGATGTGGAAGGCAAAACAGCCATTGTTATCGACGACATGATAGATACTGCGGGTACGCTGGTCGCCGCCGGCCAGGTTCTGCTGGAACACGGCGCCGAAAAAATCATGGCCTGCGCCACTCATGCCGTCCTCTCCGGACCCGCTATCGAACGCATCAACGCTTCGGACTTCTGTCAGGTGATTGTCACCGACACCATACCGACCCAGGAAAAAACGAAAAATTGTCCCAAGCTCAAGGTGATTTCCGTAGCCGGGCTTCTTGCCAAAAGCATACACAACATACACACCGAATCCTCCGTCAGCGTGCTCTTTCTCTAAAAGCCGCAGGGCCGAAAAATAACGGCCTTCCGTCAGCAACGGCGCAAGTCATGGCTGAGGATCAAAGGAGAACACCATGGAAAGCAAGCTCACACTTCGCGCGTCCACGCGCGCGAAAACCGGTAAAAACGCCAACCGCCGCCTGCGCGCAAGCGGTTTCACGCCCGCTGTGTTTTATGATGCGACGGGCCGGACCCTGACTCTGCAGGTCAACGAGGCCGAACTCGTCAAACTGTATGCCCAAACCGGCCGCACTACGGTTTTTGACCTGGAAATAGACGACGGCGGTGCAAAAACAATCCGCCCCTGCCTGATCTGGGATATCGAATACTACCCCACCCGCAACCGCTTCCTGCACCTTGACTTTTACGGCGCAGACCCGGACAGGGAACTAAAGGTGCGTGTGCCTCTTGAATTCACAGGCACGGCCAAGGGAGTTAAATCGGGCGGAAAAGTGGAAATTTACCGTGAAAGCATCAACATTCTCTGCAAACCCGCAGCCCTGCCCAAAAAGATTCTTGTGGACATCAGCGGGCTCGACGTCGGCCAGGGACTGCGTATCGCCGACCTTACCCTGCCCGAAGGAGTCCGCGCCCGCTATGACGTCAATTATGCCGTGCTGACCGTCAACCAGCCCGGAAGCGGCAAGGGAGAGAATGAGGAAGGCGCGGGCGAAACCGGCTGAGTATGGATATAGGCGGCCTCATCGTCGGCCTCGGCAACCCCGGCGCGGAATACAGCCGTACCCGTCACAATTTGGGATTTATGGTGCTGGAGCGCCTGCTTCCGGACCGCGAAAAAGCAGGCATGCTGCAAAAGCTCTCCGGGCGGAAAAACCTTTTTGCTCTGTGGAAAGCGCGTTTCGAGGTCGCAGGCGGCGCAGACAGAGAGTGGCTGCTCTCCGAGCCGCTGACCTACATGAACGCAAGCGGCGAAGCTGTGCGCGCTGTGTCGTCGTACTACCGCGTTGCTCCGGAAAATATCCTTGTGGTACATGACGAACTTGATCTGCCGCCCGGACGCATGAAAATGAAAAAAGGCGGAGGCAGCGCCGGGCACAAGGGAGTGGAATCCATTGTGCAGTGTCTCGGCACGCCGGAATTTTTCCGTCTGCGCATCGGCATCGGCAAAGCGCCGTATAATACCCTTCCCTTTGTTCTCGGTCGTTTTTCTGAAAGCGAAGCGGAGCTTATGGACAAATGCGTCGCCGCCGCAACGGAATCCGTACTGATGTTCACCCGTGAGGGCGCGGTCAAAGCGCAGCAATTTTGTAATTCGTTTTTGCTTTAAAGAGAAGAAGAGAGAGGGTTCCACTCCCTCAAACTCCTCGTCGGGTAGGCTTGAGTGGGCGTAACGATGAAGGAGTCCGGGGGAAATCATTTGCTCCGAGCAGAACCCGGGACAGAGCCCCGGCAGGGATTGGAACTGCGCTCCGAAAAATCGGCGTTTCCTTAAAGGAAGCGCCGGGACGGCGAGACACACGATGGCTCCTGTACAACGCTTGGCTGCTGTTCACGACCTTGCCGGTTTCGGGCATACTTCCCTGATGGTCGTCATCCCTGTGTTTTCCACGCTCGGCATACAGGTATGCCCGTTGCCGACGGCCGTACTCTCCACCGGTACCACAGGATTCGAGGATTTCCGTTTCGCCGACCTGACAGGGCACATGGCCGGTTTTCTACGGCACTGGAAAGAACTCGGATTGCAATTCGACGCAGTGTACAGCGGTTTTCTGGGGTCCGCCGAGCAGGCCGAAATCGTGGCGGAATGCATCGACGACTGTCTGAAGCCGGGCGGTCTTGCCGTTGTCGACCCGGTTCTGGGTGACAACGGCAGTCTGGAACCGACCATGAATATGGACATGGTGGAAACCATGCGTGTTCTGGCGCGCAAGGCCGACTGCATTACGCCCAACCTTACCGAAGCCGCCCTGTTGCTCGGCGAACGCTACCCGCAGGATATCGCCCGCGACGGCATGGATGAAGGATGCTTGCGCGACTGGCTGCGCAGGCTCACGGACAACGGGCCGGATATCGCCGTCATTACCGGCGTGCCGTGCGTAGGGGCCGGACGCAGCGCAACTGTAGCCTATCATCGGCGACACAACCATTTCTGGCGCGTGGACTGCGCCTGGTTGCCGGCAGATTACCCCGGAACGGGCGATTGTTTCACCAGCGTGTTGCTGGGGAGCATGATGCAGGGGGACAGTCTGCCTCTGGCAATGGACAGGGCAGTGCAGTTCGTGAGCATGGGTATACGCGCCGCCTTCGGCCACGGCACTCCCTTGCGGGAAGGCATTCAACTGGAGCGTGTGCTGAACTCCCTGAACGCCCCGGTGACTGCTTCAGGCTATGCTCTGTGGGAGGAAAACGATGACGTCTGCAGGCGCTGAAGCTCGCGAACTGCCCATCGGCATTTTCGATTCCGGGATAGGCGGGCTGACCGTGCTTTCCGCGGTTCACAGACGCCTGACACAGGAGCGTTGCCTGTACTTGGGGGACACGGCCCGTCTGCCTTACGGCACGAAAAGCAGAGGCACCATTGTACGCTATGCTCTGCAAGCCGCGGAAAAGTTGGTGGAACGCCGTATCAAGCTGCTGGTCGTGGCCTGCAATACCGCAACGGCAGCCGCCCTGCCCGAACTGCAGGCGGCCTTTGCTCCCCTGCCTGTTGTCGGCGTGGTGGAACCCGGAGCGCGCGCGGCCTGTGCGGTTGTCTCCGACAAAAAACACGGCGGGAACATCCTGATCCTGGGCACAGAATCAACCGTCAACTGCGGGGCCTACGACAAGGCCATACACGCCCTGCGTCCAGATGCCTCGGTCAGGGGCGTGGCCTGCACGCTTTTCGTCCCCATGGCGGAAGAAGGCTGGCTGACCGGCCCTATAGCCGAAATCACGGCGGCGCGCTATCTGGCGCCGGTCATAGGAGAAGAGGCAGGGCGCAACAGATTCCGCCCGGATTGCATTGTGCTCGGCTGCACACACTTTCCGCCGCTGGCCGGAGCCGTGGCCTCGGTTGCCGGACCGGAGCCGGTGATTATTGATTCGGCGGAAACCACAGCCGAAGCGGTGGAGGAAGAACTGACGCGCCTGGATCTGTTGCGGCGGCCGGACGACTCCCGCGACACGCCGCCTTGCGAGCGCCTATGTTTCCTCACCACAGACGCCCCGGAACGCTTCGCGCGTGTGGGGGGTATCTTTCTCAACACCCCCCTCGACCCGGAAAACGTGGAACTTGTGAGCCTCTGAAACGATGCAGGAAGGCGCACTCGACCGAGACCGGATTACCTCCGAAAAACATCGCGGCGCAAAGCTGTTCACGCGCTGTCTCCGCTACTTTCTCCCCTACAAGGTCCACGTCTTTTTCGCCGCCGTGTTCATGATCGCGGCCGGCCTCTGCGACGCCGGTACCGCATGGCTCGTCAAACCGGCCCTGGATGAATTGTTCGTCAACAAAAACACGGAACTCCTGCTGTTCATCCCCCTTGCCTTTGTCGGCGTAACTCTGCTGAAGGCGCTGATGAAACTGCTGCAAAACTATCTCATGCACTATGCCGGCCTCAAGGTGCTGGAAGTGCTGCGCGATGAACTGTGCAACAAAATCATCATGTTGCCGGTCGGTTTTTTTGAAAGTTCCCGCACCGGCGTTATCATGTCCCACATTATGAACGATGTCGCCGCAATCCGCTCCAGCATGCCGGCCGCCGTGATGATCGTGCGCCAGATTATCACTCTGATCAGCCTCGCCGGCGTAGTTTTTTACCAAAATTTCGAACTGGCCCTCTGGTCCGTCGTCGTTCTGCCGCTTGTGTTTTGGCCTTTCGTGTATTTCGGCAGGCGCGTGCGCAGACTTTCCCGCAAAGGCATGGAACAGACCGGCGATCTTACGTCGCAACTACAAGAAGTGTTGAGCGGCATCAAAGTGGTCAAGGCGTTCGGTGCCGAGGAACGGGAAAAAGAGCGCTTTGACCGCGAGAACCGCAGACTCATGAATCTTGCCCTGAAAGGGACGCTGACCGGTGAATTCGCGTCATGCAGCATGGAAATCATCGCCGCCGCGGGCATCAGCTTGGTGATCTTTGTCGGAGGCATGCAGGTCATCGACGGCCGGCAAAGTCCGGGAACCTTTTTTTCCTTTATTACCGCCCTGATTTTGATGTACGAGCCGGTCAAGAAATTCAGCGCGGCAAATCTGTCCGTACAGACGGCGCTTGCCGGGGCTGAACGGGTCTTCGGCCTGCTGGACAACCCGGCTCTGCGCATGGAGGCGGGCGGCGGAGTCGTCTTTGTGCCGCCTTTCAGGGAACTGCGTTTTGAAAATGTCGTATTCTCATACCCGGACGGCACCAGGGCGCTGGACGGCATGTCATTTTCCGTCAGGGCCGGGGAAAAGATTGCCCTGGTCGGTCCCTCGGGAGCGGGTAAAAGCACCGTCGTCAATCTTATACCCCGCTTTTACGACCCGCAGGAAGGCAGGCTGACCCTGAACGGTACGGACCTGAGAGAGTACGACCTATACTCCCTGCGTTCACTCATTTCCACAGTTTCCCAAGATGCCTTTCTGTTCAATACTTCTGTAAAAGAGAACATCATTTACGGCCTGGAAGGCGCAGATGACGAGCTGGTCCGGACTTCCGCAAAAGCCGCGCATGCCGCCGAGTTTATCGATGCCATGCCCCAAGGCTTCGACACGCTGATAGGAGAACGGGGCATCAAAATCTCCGGCGGCCAGAAACAGCGGCTTACCATCGCCCGCGCCCTGATCAAGAATGCGCCGCTTCTGATCCTTGATGAAGCCACAAGCGCGCTGGACTCGGAATCCGAACGTCTGGTGCAGAATGCCCTCGACAACCTCCTGGCCGACAGAACAAGCATCGCCGTAGCCCACAGGCTCTCGACAATCATGGGCGCAGACCGCATTCTGGTACTGGACAAAGGAAAAATAGTCGCGCAGGGCAAGCATGCGGAACTGGTACACACAAGCCCGCTCTACGCCAAATTGTATGAAATGCAGTTCACCGTCGGTGAAGGGAGCGGAGACTCAACGCCGAAGGCGGTAGCATGATGCCGGTGCGCCGTGTCGCCTCCCGTGCGGAGGCGTGGAGTGAAACCTCAACGCTGAAGGCGGGACTGTGATGCCGTTGCGCCTGCCTCGCCTGCGTTCCACCTGCAATGTGCTGCTTCTCTCGGACCTGTGCGCCGTCTTCGCCGGCCCGGTCTTTGCCTGCGCCTTGCGCGAGGCGAGCGGCGGCTACCTGCCCTTCGAGCTTTACCTGAACACTGCCCCCGTCCTGTTGCTCTTCATCCCCCTGTATGCGACACTGGGCCTTTATCCGGGCATAATGCGTTCCCCGGAAGAAGAACTGAAGCGCCTGAGCCTGGGAACGAGCATCGGCTTCCTGTTCCTCGGCTTCCTGTTTTTCATCGGCAGGCAGGGGGAGTTGTTCTCCCGCCTTGCCGTACTCACGGCTTGGCTTGCGACCCTTGCCGCCGTGCCGCTGTTCCGTTGCCTGACCCGGAATCTCTGTGCGCATAAAGCGTGGTGGGGTTATCCGGTACTGCTCTTCGCGCCGGAGGGCGAAGACGGGTCCGTTGCGCTCGCCTTCCGCGGTGCCCGCCGCAGTGGTCTTTATATCGCCGCACGCGTTTGCCTGAGCACCGACGGCAAGCTGCAGACACCTGACGGCACAACGGAAGACCGGTATCTTGACGACCTGGAGCATGCCTGCTCCGACGCAATAGTCTGCATCCTGCTCGACCCTCTGGCCGGTGATGCCGTCCACGAACTTGTACTCAAGCTCGGCAAGCGCTTCCGGCGCATCGTCGTCAAGCCCGAAACCTTCTGGCTTAAGCAGACGTCGCTGCATGCGGCGAATTTTCCCTGCGGGCCTGTGCTGGCCATGTGCCAAAACCTGCTGGACCCGGCGAGGATGCGCCTGAAACGATTGCTGGATCTGCTTGTCTGCCTGCCTGCCGGGATCGTCCTGCTTGCGCTTCTCCCCGCGGCCGCGCTGTTTATCCGTTTGGACAGCCGGGGACCGGTGTTTTTCATACAAAACAGGGTAGGTCGATACGGCAACACTTTCATGTTGTTCAAGTTCCGCACCATGGTGGCCGATGCCCCGCGGATTTTGAGGGAAACCCTTGCCGAAAACGACAAGCTGCGCCGGGAATGGGACGAAGATCAAAAGCTCACCGACGACCCGCGCCTGACCGGGATCGGACGCATTCTGCGCCGCACCGGCCTGGACGAATTGCCGCAAATTCTCAACGTCATCATGGGCGACATGAGTCTGGTCGGCCCGCGCCCCATAGTTGCGGACGAAATCCGGCGCTACGGCGATGCCTATGCGCTCTATAAGCGCGTGCGGCCGGGGATTACCGGGCTTTGGCAGGTTTCCGGGCGCAACGACCTCTCCTATGCCGAACGTGTAGAACTTGATCAGCGCTATGTCTATAACTGGTCGGTATGGTTGGATATCTATATAATCATCCGCACCGTTCCGGCCCTCATCAGCGGCAAAGGAGCCTATTGACGGTTCTTCGTTCCGTTTCTCAAAGAATCAACTTGTAGTGAATGGATATCATCATGCCGTTCTATTTTGATTGATCTTTGTTGGCGTCGCCAACGGGACTTGAACCCGTGTCGGCAGCTTGAGAGGCTGCTGTCCTGACCGGCTAGACGATGGCGACAGACCTTGTAATCACTAATTTTTCGGCATTCTCCCACTTCGCCTTTTCGCTTTCCCCACTGCATTCCCCAGAAACAAGTGAACCCGCCTTTGACGCCCGGCAAAGCGGTTCTCTCTGACGGAGAAGCAAGGTCTACTCTCTCACGAATTGTGACGGTATACCCGCCTGTAGAGCCGGTTTTCACAAACTGGCTCTTCTGCATACCAATGGATATACCAACGTCTTCAGTTGGTGTCCTTCTTTTTCCCCTCAAGTTCGGCAGAACCCTACTCGGAATCATGGCCGCCGTCACGAAGTTTTTTCAGCAGCGGCGGCGCGGCGATACCGAAAGGCACCCGACAAAGGGAAGACCATCCTGCTCCTGCCGTGCCGGCGCCTCGGCTTCGATTCTGAGAGGAGTTTTCGCGGTTTGATAGACTTTCCACCCGGCAGCGGCAAAACGCTCCTGCAGGCAAGATATGCTCGTTGTGCCTGTCGTTGCCGGGACGCCACTCTGGTTCGGAGCGCTTACTTTTCGGCCCGGGCGCGAAACCTCGCCTTCTCAGGCAAAAAGAAAGACTCCCCGAAGAGAGCCCTTGCCGACGCCGCAAAGGATTACAATCTCGCATTCGCGGCGGCCTTGAGGTCGTGCCCCAAGGACTTAAACACCCGTTTCCGAGTGCCTCCGGCAGGGAAGCACCGTCCCGCTTTATTTTTGGGACTTTAAATAGAACCCGTACGCCGCGAGGCATACGCCGAAGAGGCCGAAGATTGCCCATGCCGCTGTCATTTAACTATCCTCCATTGTAAGGAGTATGGAGACAGCCAAAAAACCTATTCCCATCCATAACCCAAGCTGTTTGTTCTGAAATACGCCGATTGCCAAGCTTGCAACGCCGAGCTTTTCCAAGATGTCCGCAACGCGCTTCAGGCGTTTTGTCAGCTTCATACCGCCTCCGCCTCATAGATAACACCTGCCGTCGCCTCTGGCAACGCTTTGACTGTTGATTGTCGACAGCACGCTTTTCGTGCAGGCACCGGGAGCGGCATCGGACCCGCACAAGCAAGCAGCGCACAGCCCGGGATGCAACACCGGAGAAGACGCGTCGGCCGGCAGGGGTTGTACAGCCGGCGGGAAACCGCGTTGTTCCGCGTACAGTCACGCAAAACCTTCCGGCAACATTTTCTCTTGTTATTTTTGCGGCTTGATACTAGAGAAAAGACATGGATGCCGTTGATTATCCTGCAGGCGTCGTCACGGCCGGAGGAACAAGTTCCCGTCTGGGCCGGGACAAAGCTGCACTGCGCCTGCATCCGGACGGACCGGATATTCTGGGCCGGACCGCCGCCCTGCTCGGAGATATCCTCGGCAATGTACTCATTGTCGGACGGGAACACCCCGACTATCCTTGGATTCCCGACGACCGCCCGAACCTCGGCCCCGCCGGCGGCACGGTTTCGGCCCTGCGCCGTTGCGGGCGCACCTGCCTCGTACTCCCCTGCGATATGCCGTTCATCGACGCCCCGACTCTGCACCGGCTGCTCACGGCCCGGACACGGCGCCCGGCGGACGCCGTACTGACCGCCTTCAGCCACGGTGACAAAGGAGGCCATACGGCCTTACCGGGCATTTATGAACCGGACGCGCTGCCTTTTCTGGAACAAGGGCTGCTCGCGGGTCAGGCGGCGCTCACGCGCCTGATCCCGCAGAACATGGTCCATCGCATCCCGTACACGCTGGAGGAAGCCTTGCCGCTGTTCACCGTCAACTATCCCGCCGATCTGGCTCTGGCTCTGGCCTTTGTACGAACGCAGACCCGGCGCGCCGGAGTCAGAACACGCCGCGCAGGCCGTGCTGTCTGAGGGCAGCGTCGCAGGTGCCGAGATGATACATGGTGTGCGAAGCAATCAGGGCCAGCGTTCCTGCATGGGTCATGTCGCGGCCCATACGTTCCGAAAGCCCTTCGTTTTTTTCGCTCAGGGCGCCGTCGTCCAACGCCTGCGCGTAACGCAGCACCCAAGCTTGCTCCTTGAGCACGAACTCTTTCACCGTCTGCCGGGAAGGGGTTTCCAGAGACACTTCGTTCAGATTGGCCACAGCGGGAGGAAACAAGGCGTCGCCGGCAGGATCGTTGTGCTGCCTCAGGAAAAAATTTACGGCAGCAAAACAATGATAGCATTGCTGCCAAATCGGCCAGCCGCCGAATTTTTCCGCCCAGGCCGCATCGGGACAACGGTCCGTGAATTCGTTTATCAGATCGAAAGCATGCCGGACGGCACCGAGCAGGCTGTCGCGGAGTATTACGGACATAAGCATCTCCTTATGAAAACACTGTTATTCGAAACGCGACGCGGTGACGATAAGCACGGAATCCACAGGCACATCCCCATGTTCCCCCATAGTCCGCACACGAATTTTTTCAATCTTGTCAACGACGTCCATGCCGTCGAGTACCTGCCCGAAGACACAGTATCCGAACCCCTCCCTGTCGGCCGACCTGTAATCCAAGCCGGGGTTGTCGACGGTGTTGATAAAGAACTGAGCGCTCGCGCTGTGCGGGTCGGAGGTCCTGGCCATAGCCAGACTGCCGCGCGCGTTCGTCAGCCCGTTGGCTGCCTCGTTGACAACGGGCGGCCGCGTCGCCTTTTCTTCCATACGCATGGTCATGCCGCCGCCCTGAATCATGAAGCCCTTGATGACGCGGTGAAAAATCGTGCCGCTGTAAAAGCCGTCGTCCACATACCGCAAAAAGTTCTCCACCGTTGCAGGCGCCTTGTCGGAAAAAAGTTCAAGACGTATGTCCCCCGACGAGGTTTCCAGCAGGACAAGAGGATTTTCCAAAGCGCGGCCTCCTTGCAGGCAGGGTTGTCGATGTCGCGGCGCAACGCCCGGACTGCGCCCGCGCCGCATAGTGTGAGGTGCAAGTCTACTCCGCAGGTGCATTTTCGGCAAGCCCGGAACTCTTTCAGACAATAGAAGGAAATTATGATAAACAACATACCGACAGCGGAAGCACAGGAAGGCGAGGTCCTCTGCCGCCACCGGGTTTCCTACGGGGAAACGGACTGCATGGGAGTACTCTATTATGCGGAATACCTGCATATTTTTGAACGCGCCCGCACCGCGTTCACTCATGCGCGCGGCCTGAGCTACAAGGAAGTGGAAGCGCGCGGCATTTACCTGCCTGTGCGCGAAGCTCTTTGCCGCTACCGCAGTCCTGCGCGCTACGACGACCTGCTCACGGTGGCCTGCCGGGTCGACAAGCCGCGCCGTGCCTCCTTTACCT
>JAITDR010000100.1 GCA_031282465.1 Desulfovibrio sp. | reverse complement strand
GCAAACGGCCTGTGGGCGCGTGTTGCCGTGTGTCGGTGTGAACGAAAGAGGGAGAAAAGCATGCTTGATATAAAAATTTTACGGCACGATGCGGAACGGGTGCGTAAAGCGTTGGAAGCGCGCGGCTCGCGCGTCGACACGGCAGTTTTTGCGCGTCTGGATGAAAAACGCCGCGCCCTGATTGCCGCATCGGAAGAACTGCGCCGGGAACGCAATGCCGTGTCGGCCGAAGTGGCCGCCCGCAAGCGCCGGAGCGACGATGCCGCAGATCTCATCGAGCGCATGGCCTCGGTCAATGCCGGGATCAGGGAACTGGAGCGGGATCTGGATGCGGTTCAGGGTGAAGTGGACGCCTGGATGCTGGAAATCCCCAATCTCCCGCACGAGAGCGTCCCCGTGGGCAAGGACGAGAACGACAACCCCGAGGTTGCGCGCAACGGCAAACCGCCTGTTTTTACCTTCACACCCAAAGAGCATTGGGAACTGGGCGAAGGACTCGGCGGCCTGGATTTTCAGCGCGGCGCCAAATTGGCGGGCAGCCGCTTCGTCCTGTACCGCGCCTGGGCAGCGCGCCTGGAGCGCGCCTTGGTCAATTTTTTCCTTGACGTGCATACTCGCGAGCACGGGTATACGGAAATTTTGCCGCCCTTGCTGGTAAACAGCAAAACCATGACCGGCACCGGCAACCTGCCTAAATTCGCCGAAGATCTTTTTCGGATAACAGACTGGGATTATTGGCTTATCCCTACGGCCGAGGTGCCTCTGACCACGATGTACGCAGGGGAAATACTGGACGAAACCATGCTGCCCTTGGCTTTTACCGCCCAGACGCCCTGCTTCCGCTCCGAGGCCGGAAGCCACGGCAAGGACACGCGCGGTCTTATCCGCATGCATCAGTTCACTAAGGTGGAAATGGTGCGGTGCGTCCACCCCGACCGTTCCTTTGAGGAACTGGAACTCATGCGCGGCCATGCCGAAGACCTGCTGCGCCGTCTGGAACTCCCCTACAGAGTCATTGTTCTGTGTACGGGAGACATGGGGTTTGCCGCGACCAAGACCTATGATCTGGAAGTGTGGCTACCGGGGCAGAATTGCTACAGGGAGATATCCTCCTGTTCCAATTGCGGAGATTTTCAGGCCCGGCGGGCCGATCTGCGCTTCAGGCCGGCAGGCGGCGGCAAGCCGGAGTATCTTCACACGTTGAACGGCTCCGGGCTGCCCGTGGGACGCACGCTTGCGGCGCTTTTGGAAAACGGCCAGCAGGAGGACGGCAGCGTGCGCCTGCCGGAAGCCCTGCATCCTTATATGGACGGACTGACCGTCCTGCGGCGGGATGTTTAGTCGTAGTTCACGGAACTGATTTTCATCAGCTTGTCGAAATTGTGATGGGCCTCAATGTAGCGCAGCCCTCCCGTCTTGCCGCGGATGACCAGGGAATGCGTCACGGCGCCGCCGCCGCTGTATTTGACGCCCTGCAGGAAGGTGCCGCCTGAAATGCCGGTGGCCGCGAAATACACGTCGTCACTTTTTATCATGGTGTCGGTAGTCAGTACATCGCGCAGATCCAGTCCCGCTTGCAGAATGGCGTCCTTTTCCACATAAGACTGCGGATCCAGGCGCGCCAGGATTCTGCCTCCCATGCCCTTGATGGCGCAGGCCGCCAGCACGCCTTCAGGCGTTCCCCCCGTCCCCATCATCATATCCACTTCGGACCTCGGGTCGACGGCCATAAGCGCGCCGCTGACGTCGCCGTCGGTGTGCAGTTGAATGCGCGCCCCGGTTTCGCGGATTTTCCGAATAAGGAGTTGATGCCGGGGTTTGTCCAGCACAAAGACCACCAAGTCGTCCACATCCTTATGCAGCGCCTTGGCCACCTTGTGCAGAGTATCCGGCACCGGGGCGTCGATGTCCACAACGTCCGCGGCCTCGCTCGGCACAACCAGCTTGCGCATGTAAAAGCTGGGGCCGGGATTGTACATGCTCCCGGCCGCGGCGGCCCCGGCGACACAGATGGCGTTGGGACGGCCGAAAGCCAGCAGGTTTGTACCTTCGACCGGGTCCACGGCGATGTCCAGCCGAGGGCCGTTGCCGGTGCCCAGCTTCTCGCCGTTATAGAGCATAGGGGCTTCGTCCTTTTCCCCTTCCCCGATTATCACGGTGCCGCTGATATTCAGGGTGTTGAAAATCAGACGCATGGCGTCGACGGCAGCCTGATCGCCCGCTTCCTTTTCGCCGCGTCCGAGCCAGCGCGCCGAGGCCAGGGCAGCGGCTTCGGTGACCCGCACCAAGTCAAGGGCCAGATTTCCTGTGGGAGCTTCTTTGGTGTTCGACACAATCACAGTTTTTCCTCCTCCATATCCTTCAGTAGTCCTTACAGATTACAGTTCAAGACCTCCGGGCAGAGGGCGTCGGAACGTCCCGCGCGCTTCAGTCTTTTTTTTCTTTTACCGGCCACAGGTATGAGGCCGCTATCCCTCCACACAGGAAAAATACGACGACCGCCAGCCCGACCAGCGGCGGCAGGTGCAGCAGGCCGGAGGCGTCGAGCAGCATTTTGAGCCCGACGTACACAAGAATGATAATCACCGCCTGATTCAGGCGGGAAAGCTTGCCTTTGGCCGCCGTCAGCAGGAAGTACAGGGAGCGCAGCCCCAGGATTGCAAAAACATTGCTGGTGTACACCAGAAACGGATCGTGGGTAATGGCGATAACCGCGGGCACAGAATCAAAGGCAAACATGACATCCGAGATTTCAACGACAACCAGACAGAGAAAAAGCGGCGTGGCTTTGCGGACTTCCCGCGTCCCTTCCTGTACCCGGACAAAGAAGTCGTGCCCGGACATCTTGTTGTGTACCGGCAGAAAGCGTCTGGTCCAGACCACGGACCAGTGGTTGCTGTAATCTTCAATCTCGGTATGCTCTTTTTTGCTTTCCTGCCACATTTTCCAGGCCGACCAGAGGACAAAAATACCGAAAACAGTCATGGCGTACGGTCCGAGAACGGCGAACAGGGATGCGCCCGCGGCGACGAACACCAGGCGCAGCACCAACGCCCCGACTATGCCGTAATACAGCACCCGGTGCAGATATTCTTCCTTGACTGCAAAGGAGGATACAATGGCCATGATGACGAAGAGGTTGTCCACGGACAGAGATTTTTCCAGTCCGTAGCCGGCCAGAAAGAGGGCTGCGTCGTCCGCGCCGTTGGTCGCGAAAATATACACGGCGAACAGCATGGACAGCCCTATCCAGAACAGGGACCAGCGCAGGGCGCTTGCGGCGGAAACCGCCTCGTCCCTGCTGTGGGCGCGCAGGTCGACGATCAGGCAGACGACAATGCCGACCAGGAAAAGAACCAGATGGACGGGAGTATAGTGTGAAATCATGGTGTCTCGCGTGTGCCGTGAGCGCGCAGGGCAACAATCCGGCAAAAGGTGGCGCCGGCCTGGAAAAGGGCCGGGTGAACGGGAGTATTACGGAAATGCCGATTAATTCGAGGCTCCGCCCCGGTCGCCGGAGGCATACAAAATCAACATGCCCTAAAGTTTGTAGCCGCAGGCCCGCAGGATATCCTTCAGGCGCGCTTCATTGGCCGGGACAAGCGGCGCCAGAGGCAGACGCGCACTGTAATCTTCAATTTGACCCAGCAGCCCGAGGGCTGTTTTGACGGGTACGGGGTTGGTTTCCAGAAAACAGGCCCGACACAGGGGCGCGAGTTGGTAGTGCAGGCGCCTCGCTTCGGCGGCATCGCCCGCGAACCATGCGGCGCACATCTCGTGTACCGCGCGCGGGGCGATGTTGGAAATGACGGAAATAACCCCTTTGCCGCCTAGGGCAAGCGTGGGGAGCACGGTGAAATCGTCGCCGGAGAGCAGCGAAAAGCCTTCCCCGCACTGCTCGATAATGTCGGAAACCTGGGTGAGGTTGCCCGTCGCTTCCTTGACGCCGATCACATGGGTCAGGTCCTTGTAGATACGGGCCATGGTCTCCGGGGCTATGTTCACGCCGGTGCGCCCAGGCACATTATAGACCACTGCCGGAATGGGCGCGGCGGCGTCCAATGCCTTGAAATGCGCGTACAGACCTTCCTGGGACGGCTTGTTGTAATAAGGCGTGATCAACAGGACGGCATCCGCGCCTGCGTCGTGCGCAAAGCGAATCAACTCCTCGGCTTCCCTGGTGTTGTTGGAACCGGCACCGGCGATGACCGGCACGCGTCCCCCGGTCTGGTCTATACAGATGCGTATAACCTCCCTGTGCTCCTCGTGGGAAAGGGTGGCGGATTCTCCGGTCGTGCCGCAGGGCACAAGCCCGTCGATGCCTTCGCATATCTGCGTTTCGATATGCCGCCTGAACGCTTCCTCATCCACCTCGCCGTTGCGGAAAGGGGTGACGAGCGCCGTAAATGCGCCTTGCAGCAGCATGGTTTTCCTCCGACTTCAGGTTCGCGGCTCGTCACGCCGCGCAAAGTCGATACAAGCACGAGCGGGCGCACGCGTCAACTGCAAAAATGCAATACGCCGGAGGAAAGGCAAGAGGTTACCGTCCGCATGCGGATACATTCCTGCCGAAGGGCTCCTTCAGCGTCTCCGGACCTGTTGCAGCCGGTCCCTCAGGATGACGGCGGCAAGGTTCATGCCCAGGACGAGCAGTACCAGCACCAAGGCCGTGCCGTACTGCAGGGGGCGGGTTTTGTCGATGTCCGTACCCGAGGTGGCCAGCACATAAATATGGTTGGACAGTGCCATGACCGGACTGAAAAGGGAATCCACCTCCTTGCGGCTGAAAAAGACCGCCCCCGTAAACATAATGGCCGCAGTTTCCCCTGCCGCCCTTGCCAGTCCGAGAATGCCCCCGGTCAATATGCCCGGCAGGGCGGCAGGCAGCACCACGCGCACGATGGTCCGGCTTTGCGTCGCGCCCAAGGCAAGGGATGCTTCGCGCATGGCCACGGGTACCTGACGCAGGGCTTCTTCCGTCGTGCCGATGATGACGGGCAGAGTCAGCACGGCCAAGGTCAGCAGGCCGGAAAGCAACGATATGCCGAAACCGCAGGCTATGACAAAAAAGCTCATGCCGAACAGACCGAAGACAATGGAAGGCACTCCGGCCAGATTGTTCACGCCCAGGCGGATGGAGCGGGCAAAGCGGGAGGCCCCCGCATACTCGTGCAGATAGACCGCCGAGGCCACTCCCAGAGGCAGGGAAACGCCCAAAGAACCCAATCCGAGCAGGGTCGTACCCACAATGCAGGGGAAGATGCCGCCTTCGGTCATGGAGTTGCGGGGCGCTTCGGTGAGAAAATCCCAGGACAGCGCGGACAGACCGTTCCATACAAGAAAGGCGCATACGCCGAACAGGGCGAAAATATTGATAAACGCAGCAAGCCGCAGCAGGGTGAACAGCAGGTATTCACGGATGCGGCGGATTCGCATGCGGTCCGGCATCAGGTATGCTCCGGTGCCGACTTCCGTCTCGCGAAGGGATGTCGCGTCGAAATACGTGATATCTTGTGGGACAGGGCCGGGCTGCGTTCCTGCCGCGGCCGCCGACGCAACACCGTCCTGGTGCGGTGTTGCCGGGAAACAGGGAAACGATGACGCGTTCATCGCTTACCTCCGCTGTTCTTTTCCGAAATATGCCGAGCCGCGATGTTGAAAGCCAGCGTAAACAGGAACAGCACTATGCCGACGGCGAACAAAGCTCGGTAATGTTCACCTCGGAAAGAAGCTTCCGCCGTTTCCGCGGCTATCACCGAGGGTATGGGCCGCACCGGGTCGAACAGCGAACGGGGCAGTATCCCCGCCCCGCCCGCCGTCATGAGAACAACCATGGTTTCCCCGATGCTGCGCGACATACCCAGCATGCAGGCGGTACCGATGCCGGAAAACGCCGCGGGAATCACCACCCTGACGGTGGTTTCCCGGCGGGTCGCGCCGAGAGCCAGAGAGGCCGCGCGCAGAGAAGCCGGCACGGCGAACAGGGCGTCTTCGGCGACGGAGCAGATGGTGGGCACGCTCATGAAAGCCAGCATCAGAGACGCGGTAAAAAGATTCAAACCTGAATCGAGATCAAGAATATCCTGAAGCAAAGGCGCCGCAACGACCATGCCGAAAAAGCCGATAACTACCGAAGGCAAAGCGGCCGTCATCTCAATCAGGGGTTTACAGACTCGCCGCACGCCGGGACGGGCGACTTCCGTCAGCCAGACCGCCGTCATAACGCCCAGGGGGACGGCAAAGGCGGAAGCTGTGAGGGTCACGGCACAGGAGGCGACGAGCATCGGGAAAATGCCGAACTCCGGCGGTTCCGCCGTCGGGTACCAGTTCATGCTCAGGAGGAAGTCCGACACGGACACCGTGCTGAAAAGAGGTAGACCCTCAATGAACAGAAAAAGCATGATCATGCCGAGAAACAACAGGGAACAGCCGGCAACTACTGCCAGTATGCGGCGAACGGTCGTTTCCCTGCGCAGTGAGGCAACAGGCATCCGAAAACTCCTTCAGCGGTTGCAGGTGATTGAGCGGGGAGCTGCCCCGGACCCCGCCGGGACTCCGTCCCGAACCCTGCCGGGGGAAATGATTTCCCCCGGACCCCCTCATCGGGGTTGTATATTTTCAAAGTTGAGACACCCTATTTGCCGGACAGGGGAATATAGCCGGTTTCCGCAACGGCTTTCTGCCCTTTCTGCGGATCCAGCAGGTAGTCCGTCAGTTTTTTCACGGCGCCGGCAGGCGCTCCGTCGGTAAAGATATACAGTTCGCGGGCTATGGGCCATTTGCGGGAAAGCGCGCTTTCTGCGGTGGCTTCAATGCCGTTCACATTGATCTTTTTTATGGAAGTATTGAGGTAACCGAAGCCGATATAGCCTATGGCCCGCCTGTTGCCTGCCACCGCCTGGACGACGGCGCCGTTGGACGCTTGAGAAAGAGCCGAAGGAGCCGTCTTGTCCGGGGCCATGATGAGTTCCTGCCAGGTTTCAAAGGTGCCGGACGAAGAGTCGCGGGAAATCATCACTATATTCTCGTCCTTGCCTCCCACCTCGGTCCATTTGGTGATCCTGCCCGCATAAATGCCGCGAAGCTGCTCAACGGACAGGTTTTTCACGGGATTGTCCGGATGGACCACCGGTACCAGAGCGTCCACGGCGACGGCGGTGCGCACAGCGTTCACGCCCTTGCCTGCGCCTTCCTTGCGCTCCGATTCTTTGATGTCCCTGGACGACATGGCAACTCGACACAATCCTTCATTCAGGGCTTTGATGCCGTTTCCCGACCCGCCGCCGGAAATGGAAAGCGAAATGTCGGGATTGGCGGCCATGAAGGCTTCACCGGCCTTCTGCATTACGGGCAGCACAGTGGTTGAGCCGGTAATGATGATTTCTTCCGCAGCCGCGGCTGCCGCGGCAGGCGCGGAAAAAATCGCCGCTGCGAAGCAGAATGCGGTCAGAGTGATAAAAAAGGTGCGTTTCATACGGTAAAACTCCTTGTTTTTTGTTGCGGCGGCGCTTGCTGAACGGGCCTTTGCCGTTTACGCTGCCGGTGTGGGCAGCTTTGCGGCCGTATGTTACGGTTGTATGGCGGAGAGATGTGTTCTCCGCGACGGTTTTGTCACACAATCGCAACATTGCCGTATCGAAATTGCCGCGGAGACGGCGCATAACGTTACCGGGCACGTCGCTTTTTTCCGGCATCGACCGGCCCGTCTGCCGGGAATGCCGTTCGGCGCAAAGACCCTTTCGGGGAAGACGATGACAACGCAAAGCATACTGATAGTGGAAGATGAAAAGGACATCCGCGAGGTTCTGGCCTTCAACCTCAAGCGCGAAGGCTTCAGCGTGCTGGAGGCGGGAGACGGCAGGCGCGCTCTGGAACTGGCGAAAGAAAAAAAGCCCGACCTCATCCTGCTGGACCTTATGCTGCCCGTCCTCGACGGCCTCAGCGTCAGCAGGAGTTTGCAACACGACCCGGCGACGGCGGCTGTTCCCATCATCATGATTACAGCCAAGGGCGAGGAAGTGGACCGCATTGTGGGCCTGGAACTGGGCGCAGCCGACTATGTGACCAAGCCTTTCAGCGTACGGGAAGTAATTTTGCGCATCCGATCCGTATTGCGGCGGCGCGCGGTCCCCGGCGAAACCGTTCCCTTGTGTTGCGGCGATATCCGGCTGGACGCGGCCGACCATGCCGTGTGGGTCGCCGGCGTGCCCGTCGGGCTTACAGTCACGGAATTCCGACTTCTGGAGGATTTGCTGCGCAACAAGGGCAAAGTGCGCAGCCGGGCGCAACTTTTGGATGCCGTCTGGGGCTTCAGCTTTGAAGGTTATGCCCGGACCGTCGACACACATATCCGCAGACTCAGAAGCAAGCTCGGGGACTCTGCGGAGCGCATCGAAACGGTGCGCGGCATAGGCTACCGCGCCGGAGAAGACGGTGACAAAGCCGGGCTCGGCTCGGAGCGGCCCGGAAAGGGCTACGGGGAGTATGGTCCCCCGGCCGGATACGGGGACGCCGACAGGCTTGCCTTTGAGCAGCCGGAGAGAGGCAGCGAAGGATACGTCTCCTCGGTCGAATCCGGAGAAGCATCCGGGGATCCGAAGCTGTGATTACCTACCCCGGCTCCCTTCAGGGTCGCCTGTTCCGCTGCTTTGCCCTGGTGACGGCGATCGCCGCGGTCCTGCCCGCCCTGTTTTACCGCGACGCTCTCTACAAGGAGCGGCAGGATATCACCGGGCAACAAGCTATGTCTTATGCCTCTCTGGTCAGGAGTTTTCTGGAATCCCGACCGGGCGACGCGCACATACAGGAACTTTTCGATGCCGCGGGGGAAATGTCCCTGCGACTGACGCTCATTGATGCCGCGGGCCGGGTCACGCATGATTCCCGCGTAGGCAGGGACAAATTGCCCGAAATGGACAACCACGACGATCGTATTGAGGTCGTGGAGGCCCGCAGCAAAGGCACCGGTCTGTCCCTGCGCCGCAGCAACAGTCTCGGGATAGAGGCCGTGTACGCCGCAACCGCACTCCGGGACGGAGGAATTCTGCGGGTCGCCATGCCCTTGGCCGACATCCGGCGCGGCGCGGACAGGGAATTTTCGTTTCTGGCCGCCCTTGTCGCCGGCGTAGCTGCTTTTTGCCTGCTGCTCTCCGTGTTCATCACGCGCCGGGTACGCGCGGGCATGGAGGAAATGACCGAAGCGGTGGAATCCGTCTCTCAGGGAAAGACACACAGCCGCCTGCACGACGTGCCCGGTCGGGAATTCCTGCCGCTGGCCGAAGCGGTCAACCGCATGGCCGACTTGATAGAGGATTTTGTCCGGACTACGGGGGATCAGCAGCGCCAGTTGGAAAGCGTTCTGGACAGCATGCACGAAGGCGTGCTGGTGCTCGGCCCCACGGGCAAGGTCAGGAGTTGGAACAGGGCGCTGGCCGCCCTGTTTCCGGCCGTTGCCCAAGGGGAAGGCAAGCCGCTCATCGAGAGTCTGCCGGTTCCCGCCCTGCAGCGCCGCGTCGACGGCCTGCTCGCCGACGACAAGGGCGCATCCGGCTCTTATGCGGAAAAGCTTGGCGGCGCCGGAGGAGGACACTGCCCTCCGTTCGGGTCAGGCGATGCGCCGCCCGCGCCGGAAGGCGAAGATGCCGTACACTTTGAGTTGCCCCCGGGGCGCTTCCTGGTGGCGCATCTCACGGCGCCGGTGGAGCGCAACGCGTCGCTCGGCGCGGTAATTGTGGTCTACGACGCCACGCAGATCATGCGGTTGGAGCGAGCGCGCCGGGATTTTGTCGCCAATGTGTCGCATGAGTTGCGCACCCCGCTCACGGCCGTCGCCGGGTATGCCGAAACCTTGCTGACTTCGGAGGATTTGCAGCCGGAATACCGAAACTTCGCGGGCATCATTCACAAGCATGCGGTGGCGCTGGGCAGGATTGTCGGCGATATGCTGGCTCTGGCGCGGATTGAGAACGAACGGGAAGCCGTGCGGCCTGTGCCGGCGGAAGCCGGGGCAGCGCTGGAGCAAGCCCTTTCCTTTTGCCGGGAACAAGCCGATGCCAAGGGGATTACTTTCGCGGTCACCCTGGACGCCGGCACCGTCTTCGCCGATGCGGCACTTCTGGCGCAGGTTTTCCGCAATCTGCTGGAAAACGCCTGCCGTTACTCTCCCTCCGGCGGGGAGATACGTATCGTTTCCAGGCGGGAAGGGGAAGAGGTGCGCTTCATCGTGGCCGACAACGGTCCGGGCATTCCCCCCAATGCGTTGCCGCGTATTTTCGAACGATTTTACCAAGTGAACAAGGAACGGAACAGCGGCACCTCCGGCATCGGTCTTGCCGTCTGCAAACACATCATCGAACGCCACGGGGGGCGCATTTGGGCCGAAAGCCCATACGGCGCCGCGGCAACGGCCATGCTTTTCACCTTGCCCGCCGCCCCCGCCGCGGCATCATAAAGGCGCGCTTATGCCGGCGAACGTATACAGGCTGTACACGCGGAATGTGAATTTTTTCTACCATCAGGCTCAAGCCCTGTACGGCGTGAGTCTGTCCTTTCCCGAAAATCGCGTTACGGCGCTCATCGGGCCGTCGGGCTG
>JAITDR010000098.1 GCA_031282465.1 Desulfovibrio sp. | reverse complement strand
TAATCAAGATTTATCTTGATATTTCTTGATTGACGGCATAGAATAGGATTGTGAGGAAAATATGCAGACAGCTACCGAGCGACTCCAAAAAGTCAAATTCGCCACCCAGGCCGATCCCGTTGTTTTGGAAACTTTGCGTTCCATCGCCGGTAAGGAGGGCAGACAGCTTCAGGCCCTTATTGACGAAGCCTTACGGGAATATATTGAACGCAAGCAAGGACTTTCCCCCAGGAAGCATGTGATGCAGGCCCTGCAAGCCAGCCTGACCCGGCACGATGACCTGTACCGGAAATTGGCCGAATGAGGGATTACCTGACAACGGCGGATGTTCTCGCTCTTCATCAGACCCTCATAGAGCGGTACGGCGGGGCGCGCGGCATAAAGGACATGGGGACCGTGGAAGCCGCTGTGTTCCGCCCGCAATGCGGGTATTATGCGGACATTATTGAAGAAGCCGCCGCTCTTCTGGAAAGCCTGCTCATCAACCATCCTTTTGTGGACGGCAACAAAAGAACCGCCTTCGCCGCCTGTGATGTTTTTCTTCGTATCAACGGGCTGACGCCGGACGATGCTCCCGGCGATTTGCACCAGCACATTATTGAATGGCTCGCCTCGCCTGAAGAACGCTTCGATCGCATCTGCCGGTACCTGCGCGGCAGCAGCAAGCCCTAAGCCTCTCCCTCCTTCCCAGGCGAAATTTTTCCGAAAATTGAAAACATTTCCTGCGGATCGGAAAAAACGGCAAAAAACGGCGGGCAACCTTATGGGCAACCCGCCGGTTTTCTTGAATTCTGGCGGAGAGGGAGAGATTCGAACTCTCGATGCAGGTTGTCCCCGCATACTCGCTTAGCAGTCGGTTCGGATCAGGAATCCGCCCTGCGGCATGTTGGAAATGTTTTGATATAGTTGCATTTGCGGATACGGGAGAGAAGCGGGAAACACCCTTGTTCAGGGGAGAAGTATGTTCGGCGGTATGTTTTTCTCCACTGAAACGCCATACCCCGCAAAAGGAGTCTTTTCACCCGGCGCTTGTGCTCCAAGCCAGCATAACTCAATTTTACCTCTTCAAGAGTCATTCTCATTATTGTATGCTTTCATTGCTAACTGGCTCAATTCTTTTACCGACATATGATTGAACAAATCTCTCTGCCATTCAGTATAATCAAAAGGATTTCTAATAATAAGGCTTATGAATCTTTCTGCTTCAACTTTGCCCAAGTTGTCGATCAGAATCTTCATACCTGCATCACGCAATGCCATTTCTGTGTGCATACTTAGTCTCCAAGCTCGTTAATAAATGATAATGGATTTATTATTGTGATATCATCTAACTTAAGCGAATATAATTTTTTATCTGTAGTTATTAAATAATCTGAATTTGTATAAATAGAACACGCAATATGTAAAGAATCTTTTGTTCTTATGTTTAATTTATTTAATTTTTCTGCATAATTAAGTATAAAATCATTCTCTATACAATGTACTTTCGCAATATTTTTCCAAGAATAAATAGCATTTCGTTTGTCATAAAATCTATTTTGCCTATTTTCAAATTCTAAAATATATGACCATACAAGTTCAAATTTTCCATTTAAAATTTTTTCTTGTATAAATAATTTTGCTTCTGTTTCCAATTTAATTTTCAACTGATTCTGATCATCAAACGGACGATTAAAAGTACAGTTATCTAAATATAATCTCACGTTATATTCCTTATCTATATCCAGATAGCTGTTCCTAAAGATTTAAAGTTCAGGCTGCAACGCTGTCCAAGACAGTATTTGCGTGTCCAAAAGCAGTTTTATTCTCGGCTGTTAAACCGGGTAGGCATCGACTGCTGGAGAAAGGGTGGCCGTCCCTTCCGCCTGTCTATCAAGAATATCCTCCGGCAGGATCAAGTCAAGGCGCTAGCGGCGGTCAGCCGGAATATGGACGGTCTGCTGGATGGTGTTCATTGTTTGCCTCCTCGAAAAGAATACTCATTTTGCAGCGGGAGGGCAACAACGCTACGGACAAGTGTCGCGAGCAGGTGATATGACCGCAATAAGTTTTCCGGTATGTTTTTCTGCGGATAAGAGCACGAACAGCCCCTTATGGATAACAAAAACCGGCGGGCCGCCTTGCTGGCAACCCGCCGGTTTGTTTGCTTTCTGGCGGAGAGGGAGAGATTCGAACTCTCGATGCAGGTTGTCCCCGCATACTCGCTTAGCAGGCGAGCTCCTTCGGCCGACTCGGACACCTCTCCGCCGCCGTCGACTTGCCGACTTTTGTATAGCGGCTGACTATCCCATGTCGGCAAGCATTGTCAAGCCGCAACGGCGTTCGCCGCAGTGAAGACAGCACCCCGCAGACACCGGCAGCAGCCGGACCGGGCAGCTTTCCGACTTCCCGTCATCTATCCGGCATACCGACACCATGCTCCGCAAAACCCTGCGCTCCGCCGGTATCGCCCCTACCCGTTTTTCTTTTCGTCCGGATCATCGGGGGACAGGGCCGCGCCGAGCGGGGATGAAGATTTTTTCTGCGTTTTGCCGGATTTGTCGTAGGTCTGCGGCACACTTTCAGCGTCCTCGCCCTCGGCCGCATCATCCGCGCTCTGCGCCTGCCCGGGAGGCGCAGTTCTCTCCGTATCCGGAGCAACGGTCTTACCCCGCGTCCGTCCGCGGGAAGCCTCCGCGCGTTGCCCGGAGCGGCCGGAGGGAGACTGCGGCGGAGGCGTCTCCTTTGCCCTGCTCTCGGAAGCATCACCCCCGCGTTTGTTTTGCTCCTCCAAGTCCTTGGTGGTCGTCAGCTTGCGCGGATTACTCTTCAAATCAAGAGGAGGAAGGACCTCGCCGCGCATAAGCTTGGCGACCTCCTCCCCGGTGATGGTTTCGCGCTCAAGCAACGCCTCGGCCACGCGATGCAGACTGTCTATGTGCTCACGCAACAGGCGGTCGGCTTCCTGCACGGCATGGTCGATAATGCGCTTGACCTCCGCGTCCACCATACGGGCCGTTTCCTCGCTGTGCTCGCGGTTGGTTATCCACTCGCGGCCGATGAACACTTCCTGGTTCTGTTCTCCGACGGCCATAGGTCCGATGGCGTCGCTCATGCCCCATTTGCAGACCATGGCCCGCGCTGTATCCGTAGCCCGCTTGATGTCGTTGGCCGCACCGGTCGTCTGCTTGTTGAAGATAATCAACTCGGCCGCACGCCCGCCGAAGGCCATGGTGATTTTGCTTTCCAACTCGACCTTGTTGAGGGTGTTCTTATCCTCCTCGGGCAGATACATGGTCACACCCAAGGCACGCCCGCGCGGTATGATGGTCACCTTGTGCAGGGTGTCGGTTTCGGGCAGGAGCAGGTTGAGTATGGCATGTCCGGCCTCATGGTAGGCAGTATTTTTGAGATCCTCGGGGGTCTGGACCATGGTGCGCCGCTCCTTGCCCATGAGCAGCTTGTCCTTGGCATTCTCAAAATCGGCCATGCTCAGGGCTTCCTTGTTTTGCCCTGCGGCGGCAAGCGCCGCTTCGTTGACCAGATTTTCCAGATCGGCCCCAGAGAAGCCCGGCGTACCCTTGGCCAGCACTTCGAGATTGACGTCTTTGTCCAGAGGCGTGCGTTTACTGTGTACTTCAAGGATTTGCTTGCGCCCGCGGATATCCGGCGTCGGCACGACCACCTGCCGGTCAAAACGGCCGGGGCGCTGCAGCGCCGGGTCCAACACGTCCGGTCGGTTGGTGGCGGCAATGAGGATGACCCCCTCGTTGGCTTCGAAGCCGTCCATCTCCACCAGGAGTTGATTCAAAGTCTGCTCGCGCTCGTCGTGTCCGCCGCCGAGGCCCGCGCCGCGCTGCCGGCCCACGGCGTCGATCTCGTCTATGAAAATAAGACAGGGCGCGTTTTTCTTGCCCTGCGCGAAAAGATCACGCACCCGCGACGCGCCGACACCAACAAACATCTCCACAAAATCCGAACCGGAAATGGAGAAAAAAGGCACACCGGCCTCGCCGGCGACGGCCTTGGCCAACAACGTCTTGCCGGTGCCCGGAGGCCCGATGAGCAACACACCCTTGGGGATGCGCCCGCCCAGACGCGTAAATTTCTTCGGGTTGGACAGGAAATCCACGACCTCGCTCAATTCTTCTTTAGCTTCGTCCACGCCGGCCACACTCTCAAAGGTGACTTTGGCCGATTCCTGAGAAAGCATGCGCGCCCGCGCCCGTCCGAAGCTCATGGTTTTTCCCCCGCCTCCCTGCATCTGGCGCATGAAAAAGACCCAGAACAGGATGAGCAGTATCATGGGCGCCCATGAGGTCAGGAAAATCACATACCACGGCGATTCTTCAGCCGGGCCGGCCTTGATGGTCACGCCGTTCTGCAGCATGGTTTCCACAAGGGCAGGATCGTCCGGGGCATAGCTCGAAAAGACGCCGCCGTCGGTGAAACGCCCGGTGAGCCTGCTGCCGGAAAACTTGGTGCTCTGCACCAGAACTTCCGCTACCTGCTGTTTTTTGACCCGGTCGAGAAAATCCGAATAGGGAATTTCACTGTTGTGTACCGGCTGTTGGTAGAAAACATTAAAGGCCACCAGCAGGATCATGCCCACCAGCGCCCATATCACATAATTTTTTTGGTTCAAGGCGGAGTTTCCTCAGTAGCCGACAATGGTGGACATGACTTCAGGCCTGTGAAAATTAAATTCCACCCTCGCATTGCGGGCAACGGACCCCGGCCCGGCCGGCGCGAGCGGTCGGGTGTCCGCATAGGCCACGCTGCGCATCAGCATCGGGTCGATGCCGCGCGCAATCAGATAACGGACGGCGGCGGCAGCGCGTGCCGCAGACAGTTCCCATTTGGAAGGATAGTTCGGCGCGCCGCTTTCCGAACTGTCCGTATGCCCGCGCACCACCAGATACACTTTGTACTTTTGCATAACCTTCATGACTTCCTGCATAGCTTTTTCGCCTTCCGCAGTAAATTCAACGGTGCCGGGCTTGAACATGAGGTCCGAGGTCAACTGCAACAGCACGCCCACGCTGTCCGAAGTCAGACCGCTGGCGGCAGAGGGCACGGCATCCTTGAGCAGATACTGCTTGAGGCTCTGGGCTATGGCGTAATCGGATTCCTCCGCCTCGCTCATCGGCGGGCGCGTATCAAGTTTGTCCACATACTGGATCAGGGCGTTGTTGGAAATGCCGTAGGGCGATATTGTATTGGAAAGGTTGCGCGCATCGGCTTGAAAATAGCCGGAAAGACCCTGAAGGGTTTCCTTCGGCGCCGCGTTCAAAAGCCACATGACCAGAAAAAACGCCATCATGGCGGTCATAAAGTCCGCATACGCGACTTTCCAGGATGAACCTGCCATTGTATCCTCCGTGCCGGCCTGCTGTTTCAAGGCCGGATATTGCCGTACTTTTTGTCCGGAATTGGAAAGCGCGATAAAAAAATCACGCCGAAATGCGAAGCATTGCGCCGGACAAGGCGAAACCGGGTTCCCGCCGCAACCGATAAAGCAAAACCGCGTTCACGCGGTTTTGCTTTGAACTCCGAATTATGACCCCTTGAGCTTCTGCTCCATCTCCAAAAACGTGGGCCGGAACGACATGGGGATGGCGCGGCGCCCGTATTCCAGGGCCACGATGGGAGATGAGCCGCGCACCGAAGCGGCCAACGCTTCCCGCATGGCCCGATAGAACAGGTGATTTTCGTGCGCCAGCACTTCCAGCTTGGCACCCAGCGGGCCGACAAAACCGTAACACAACAGTATGCCCAAAAAGGTGCCGACCAGAGCCGCGGCCACCGAACGCCCGAGAACATCCGCACCGTCGTTGATGTGGCTCATGGTGACGACAATGCCGAGCACCGCGGCGACGATGCCCAGGCCGGGCAGCGAGTCGGCCATGTGCGACAGCCCGTGCGCCGGCAACAGTTCTTCATCGTGCATGGCGCTCATGTCCACGCCCATGAGTTTGTCCAGTTCCCCGGCATTGCCCGTAGTCAGGTAGATCCGCAGGGTGTCGCCTATGAAAAAACAGGCGTGCCTGTCCTTGGCCATGTTGGGAAAACGCTGGAACAGGGCGCTGGACTCAGGCTGCTCGATATCCTTTTCCACGCTGATTATGCCTTCGCGCTGCATCTTGGCGAACAGCCCGTACAGCAGAGCCAGCATATCCATATACTTGGCCTTTGAGGGGCCGTTGCTGAACACGTGCTTGAGACCGCCCGCCGTCAGCTTGATTGAAAAGGAAGAGTTGGACGCGATGAGTGAGCCGACGCCCGCCCCGAATATGATCAGCAGCTCGTTGGGCTGCACCAGAACGGCGAAATTGGAACTGTGTATGGCGTATCCGCCCAGTACCGAACCTAAAACAATGATGAAGCCGATGAGAACAAACACCTTGACTATCCTCTGCAGGGAGATTTTGATTTATTCGTAAAATCAACGAAAGAAGACTTCGCGTAGCAAGGTGTTTCAAGGCTATCACATTTTTTGCCGCAAGAAAAGCGTAAACAGCGGGCAATACCGATTTTCCCTTCCATACCCGTCATGGCCGCAGCAGTTCACGCAGTTTTTCGTATACGGCGGCCGCGTCCAGTTTCAGCAGGCGGCGCAGATCCGCGAGGGCGCCGTGTTCCACAAAGGCGTCAGGCAAACCCATGCGCAGGATCCTTTTCCCCGCCGTCAGGGTATTGTCGTTGAAAAACTCCAGAACGGCGGAGGAAAACCCGCAGGCCAGGGAAGCCTCTTCCACCAGGACGACGGTTTCATGTCCGGCGATGATTTCCCGCAGTTCTTCTTCGGGCAGAGGTTTGATCCAGCGCGCGTTGAACACGGTGACGCGCGGCCCGCCTTCTCCCCGCAGCCGTTGTGCGGCGAACAGCGCAGGCAGGACGCGGTTGCCCAAGGCCACAACGGCCGTGCCGTCGCCGCCCCTGTCCAGATACTCGCCGCGGCCCACGGGCAAGGGGACCAAGTCGTCCGGCAGCGGCACGCCTGCGCCCGGTCCGCGCGGGTAGCGGACGGCAAAGGGACCGTCCGCGGCCAAAGCCGTCGCCAGACCGTGCTGCAACTCGGCCTCGTCCTTGGGCGCAAAAATCGTTATACCGGGGATATGGCGCAGAAAGGCCGGATCAAAGGCCCCGTGGTGCGTCGGACCGTCTTCGCCCACCAGCCCTGCGCGGTCTATGCAGAAGGTGACCGGCAGCTTTTGCAGGCACACGTCGTGTACGATCTGGTCATAGGCTCTCTGCAGAAAGGTGGAATAAACGGCGACAAAGGGCCGCAGACCTCCTGCGGCCAACCCCGCGGCAAAGGTCACGGCGTGCTGTTCGCAGATGCCTACATCGGCGAAGCGCCTGGGAAAAAGCCGGGCGAATTGTTTCAGGCCCGTTCCTTCGGGCATGGCGGCGGTGACGGCGAAGATGCGTTTATCCTCAGCCGCCAGCCTGCACAGTCCCCGGCTGAAGGCTTCCGTCCAGCTTATGGCCGCGCCCGGGTCGGCCTTGCGGGGCAGGCCGGTTTCCGGTTCAAAGCTGCCGACGCCGTGAAAAAGTTCGGGGTTGGCCTCGGCCGGAGCATAGCCTTTGCCCTTGCGGGTCAGCACATGCACCAGCACAGGCCGGTCCTGAGCGGCCGCCAGACGCAGGGTTTTCTGCAGTTCCTCAATGTTGTGGCCGTCGACAGCGCCTATGTAATTGAAACGCAGGGCCTCGAAAAGGATGCCGGGGGTAAAAAAATTTTTGAAACTGTGCTTGCTGCGTCTGGCGATTTCCAGCAGGTCGCCGCCTATGCCGGGGATGCCGGAGAGGAACTCTTCCACTTCGCGTTTGACGCGGCGCACCCAGCGGGCCGACAAGTTGCGGCTCATGAACAGGGAGAGGGCGCCGACGTTTTTGGCGATGGACATCTCGTTGTCATTGAGAATGACGATGAAACGTCCGGCCGTGGCGCCCGCCTGATTCAGCCCTTCGTAGGCCAGCCCGGCCGTGAGCGAGCCGTCGCCTATCACCGATACGACGTGGTAATCCCCGCCCGCCAGATCCCGCGCCGCGGCCAGCCCCAGAGCGGCGGACACGGAGGTGGAGGAATGCCCGGTGCCGAAATGGTCGTACGGGCTTTCGGCACGGCTCGGGAACCCGCTTATGCCGCCGGTCTGCCGCAGGGTATGAAATCTGTCCGCCCGCCCGGTCAGGAGCTTCCAGGCATATGTCTGGTGTCCGACATCCCAGATGATCTTGTCCTGCCGCGCATCAAAGACCGAGAGCATCGCCAGGGTCAGTTCGACCACCCCGAGGGAGGCGGCGAGATGGCCGCCCGTGCGCGACACGGTGCGCACCATGGCTTCGCGCAACTCGCCTGCCAGAAGCTGCAGTTCCTCAAGGGTGAGGGAGGCGACGTCCGAAGGATTGCGGATTTCCGACAACAGGCGGCGGGCGGGACTCTGCGTCGGACGGGCGGCCTGCGCTTCCCGATGCCGGCGACGGATCATCGCGCGGCCTTCGTGCCGGACGGAATCAGAAAACACGGTTGACGACATAGGCGGCAAGTCCTCTGAGCAAGGCGGCGCTTTCGCCTCCCAGCCCGTGCAGGGCCGCAACGGCCCTGTCTGCGTATTGTTCCGCTGTTTCCCTGCTTTTTTTCAAACCAAGCAGAGCAGGATAGGTGCATTTGCGCGCCGCACTGTCGCTGCCCACAGGTTTGCCGAGCAGGGCGGCATCCCCGGCCACATCCAGGATATCGTCGGTGATTTGAAAGGCCGCTCCCAGAGCCGTCCCGTAGCGTGCGAGAGCCTCCACCGTCTCAGGGGGAACCCCGGTCAGCACCGCCCCGACCTCGCAGGGCAGCCGCAGCATGGCGCCGGTTTTCATGGCCTGCATGGTCGCCAATGCCTCAAGGCTCGGTACGGCGCCGCTTTGTACTGCCTTTACGGCACCCGCTTTTTTCGGGTGCGGCACGGAGCCTCTTTGCACGGCCCGTACGGCGTCCGTTGCTTCAAGTCCGGGTTTTGCGCCGCCCGTGTACAGCATGTCCAGAAACTGTCCGCCGACCATACCCGCCGACCCCGCAGCCTTTGCCGTCGCGGCGACTGCGCGCAGCACCCGCTCTGCGGGAAGCACGCGCCCGGCGCAGCCGGCGGCGAGGGCAAAGGCGTCCGTCAACAGCGCATCGCCTGCCAGGATCGCGGTCGCCTCGTCGAACTGCTTGTGGCAGGAGGGTCTGCCGCGCCGGAAGTCGTCGTCGTCCATGGCCGGGAGGTCGTCATGGATCAGTGAATACGTGTGGATGCACTCCAGGGCGCAGGCAAAGGTCAGAACGGCATCGGCAAGGTTCGGGTCCGGCCGGACGGGAACGCGCGAGGAGAGTATGCAGAGCACGGGACGTATGCGCTTGCCGCCCGCAAAAAGACTGTAACGCACGGCTTCAAGCAGGCCGGGAGGGCCTGCCTCGTCCCGCAGGCAGGCGTCGAGGCGTTCTTCCACACGGCCGGCCTCGGTCCGCAGGGTTTTCTCGACATCCTCCGCGCTTGCCGCGCGTTCAGTGTTCACGCGCCCGCTCCTTCGCAACAGGCCGGCATTCCCGCCGTGCCGTCCGCGTTTACCGTGCATCCCGTGTTTACGCGCCCATTCCTCCGCAACACGACAGTAGTCCCGTTGAGCCGTCCGCGCCCGCCGCGCTCCGGACGTTCACAAATCATTCCGCCCTGTCGTCGGCTTCGGGCGACGCCGATGCCGGAACAAAGGGATGTTCCCCTTCTTCATCGCAGAGCAGGACGGCGTGCTCGGCCTTGTCCAGCAATTCCCGGCACGCACGGGCCGCGGCGCGGCCTTCGCGGTACAGGGCAACGCTCTTTTCCAGGGGCAGGTCCAGACTTTCCAGCTCGCGCACAATGTCTTCCAGCCGCCGCATGTGTTGTTCAAAATTCTGTTCCGCCATAGTTCAGCCTCGCCGGGGGCCTGTTTCCAGACAGGGCTCGGCGTTGACGCTCTCGCCCAGGACATAGAGAGAAAGATGCAGGTGCGGTCCGGTCACCCGTCCGGTATCGCCCGCAAAGCCGATAATATCCCCGCGGGCAACGCGTTGTCCCTTGCGTACGTTGAATCCGGTCAGATGCAGGTAAGCGCTCAGGACGCCCAAGCCGTGATCCACAACCACCGTGTTGCCGCCGTAGTAATGCTCCGAAACCAGCACAACCTCGCCGGCATCGACGGCAGCAACGGGTTCGCCCATGACGGCGTCGAAATCAACGCCCTTGTGCGGGTTTTTGGGAATCCCGTTGAACACGCGGCGCGACCCGTAGAGGCTGGTCACTTCGCCCGGCACGGGCCGGGCGAAGGGCAGACGCCAGTATTGCACGGGGCTTGTTGTCGTGACGACGGCGCGCATTTCCGCCCGGTCGCGGCGTATCTTTTCCGCTGCTTCCGGGGGCGGGCTGACGAATTTTCCGTCCACGGTCAGTTTCTGCACGGGGTAGGCGCGTTTTTTCACCGACACGGCGCGGGTCAGCACCTCTTTCTCCCCCCCCTTCCACTGCACGGTCAGGGTCAGGCGCAGGCGTTTTTTCCCGGTATCCAAGGAGACGGGCAACAGGGCTTCAAAAAATCCCGAAACCGGTGAAGGCGCTCCGATATGCAGTTTTTTGCCGTCCAGTTCCAGGTCCAGCGTTTGCGCGCCTGCCGCGCCGAAGCGCACGGCAAAGGCTTCCCCGTCGCCGACGGATTTTGGGATGTCGAGGGTAAAGGGCCTGCGGCCTTCCCGATGCGCGGCGGCCTGAAGGGTTCCGGCCCCGCTCGCGACGGACAGAAACAGGGAAAGCAGGATAAGGAAGGGGAAGCGCCGCACTACGCTGTTTTTTTCGGAAAGTCGCATTGTTTTGTCCGATGTGTAATTGTGCCTGCCTGCAAACATCAGAGAAAAACCACGTTCCGCCTAACGCCTGCTCAGGCCGAGGGCGCAAGCCGGCACCCCGCAATCAACCGACCGCCTGTATTCCTTCGACGCGGACGACGATGTCGCCGTCGGTGACTGTGAGGGTCAGCGCCTCGCCCGGCAGGACGTCGTCTATGCGCCGGACAAAGCGGCCGTCGGCCTTGCGTGCCGTCGCATAACCGCGCTGCAGCGGGGCATGCGGGTCCAGAGCCTCAAGACGCAAAATCAGATGTTCCAGAGAGGCGGCCTTGAGCTTGAGCCTTTCCGGCCAGGCCGTGAGTTCGGCGCAGGCCCGCTTGAGCCGTGCTTCATCGCGTTGCAGCAGGAGTCTGCCTGCGCCGAGCAGCAACCGAAGTTCGGCGGCCAGACGCGAGCGGCGGGCTTGCAGTGTCCGGCGCGGTGAAAGCCTGCGCAGGCCGTTCGCCAGATCGGCGAAACGTCCGGAGGCACGCTCCAGGCGGCGTTCGGCCGTTTCCTGCAGGGCAGCGCGCAAGTCCGCCAGCGACCGGTAGAGTTCCGCGCGTTCCGGCAACAGTATCTGGGCCGCATGGCTGGGCGTTGCCGCCCGTACGTCGGCCGCCAGATCCGACAGGGTGAAATCCACCTCGTGTCCGATGCCCGCCAGCACGGGGATCGGGGACCGGTACACGGCCAGAGCGAGATCCTCGTTGTTGAAAGCCCGGAGGTCTTCCAAAGAGCCGCCCCCGCGCAGCAGGACCAGCACTTCGGCCCAGCCTTCCGCCGCCGTGCGGCGCACGGCTTCAATGATTTTGAGCGGCGCGCCCTCACCCTGCACGGGCACGGGGTAAATGCGGAACTCCGCGCCGGGACCGCGTTGCATGGAAAGGCGCAGAAAATCATGCACTGCCGCGCCCTGCGGCGAAGTTACAAGGGCAACGCGACGCGGGAGGACGGGCAGGGGCCGTTTTCTCTCGGGCGCGAAAACGCCTTCGGCCGCCAATTTGGCCCGCAGACGCAGGAATTCCTCGTGCAGTCTGCCCGTGCCCTGCTCCGCCGCGTATTCCACTATCAGGCGGTAGATGCCGCGCGGAGCGTACAGGGAAAGCCTGCCCGCGCAGACAATCTCCTGTCCGTTTTCCAGACTCAGGGCGAGGCCGGGACGCGGGCCGTCCTCATAGATTTCGCCGGTCAGCGGGTCGAAGTGTTCCGCAGGCCGGATGTCGCCCTTGAACCAGACCGCGGCAAGTGTGCTGTGTTCGTCGCGCAGGGCGAAAAAAACATGTCCGGAAGCAGACCGGGAAAGATTCGTTACCTGCCCGCGCACCCAGACAAAGGCGAAAGCCCCTTCCAGGCGCTTTTTCACGGCTTCCGTCAGCGCCGAGACCGAGAGTATCCTGTCGTCGTTCATGCCGGCCGCGTTACCCGCGCCTCATGCCGTTGCCGGAGCGCATGCGCCGCGCCCGGCACGGGCAAGCGCCGCGGGTCGGGGGTGCCGCAGTACGCGCCGCTCCGCAAGCCGGAACGGAACCGCCTTCCCCCCGCAGGCGACGCGGTCTCCCGGTATGGAGACGATCTCCGCGCGGCCGCGCGGAGGACGGCTTACTCCTGCTCGTGTCCGTTGTCCTGCCCGTCCTCTCCGTCCCGCGTTTCTTCAGCCGCCTTCATGATGTCGCCCAGGGTCCGGCCGGAGGGATCGCCGGCCGA
>JAITDR010000085.1 GCA_031282465.1 Desulfovibrio sp. | reverse complement strand
CTCGCCTATGGACCATCCGCCCGACTCGGAAACCTCGTCGGCGATTCCATCGGGCCGGAACATCCCGGACGCCTGGTGATGGCAAACAATACCCCCATGGTCAGGATGGGCACAATGGTCCGCGGGGACATCATGAACGCGATGATCCCTGTTGTCAGGCAAGATAAAGTAATAGGCTACATCTGGGCCAACGAGTTGCTCTCGGATATTGAAATCACATGGAACAACTCGTCGCAAGTCATTTTTATCCTTCTCGCGCCGGCTTACGGGCTGATGACGTTGATCATCGTCGTCTTCCTCAAAAGGCTGACCCGCGCCGAGCAGGAGTCGCTCGCCGTAACCCGGTCCGCAGCCGAGACGACAAAGCGCCTGGGCGAGCTGATGTATATCGTCAATAAAGCCGTTGTGTCACTACTGGCGGCGGATGAGGAAACTTTCGAGCCGGCCCTGCAAAAATGCATGCAGATGACGGCCTCGTCCTTCGAGGTCGATCGCATCTTCATTTGGAAAAACGTCGGCACGGACGGCAGACATACGTTCAGGAACGTTGCCGACTGGCTCGGCGATGTCGGCAAACAATTTGCTCTCATTGATTTCGAGCAGGAAAACTTCGAGCTTGAAGCCCTGGCGGGCTGGAGAGAGCGACTCGCCCGCAAAGAAACCGTAAAAATCCTGTACAGCAGTCTGTCGAACGAGGATCGCCTGCAAATTGCCCCGTCGGGCATCCTGTCCATGACCTCCATCCCCGTCTTTCTGGAGGAGAAATTTTGGGGGTTTGTCAGCTTCGGCAGTTGCCTGCAAGAGCGCGCATTCACGCAGGATGAAGAGGACATTCTCTTATCCGGCAGTTTATTGATGGCGAACGCCATCGTGCGCAGAGAGACGCTGCAAAGCCTCATACAGGCGCACGCGGAAGCTTTGGCGGCCTCGCAGGCAAAAAGCGCCTTTCTCGCGAGGGTGAGCCATGAACTGCGCACGCCGCTCAACGCGATTATCGGACTCTCTGAGGTGGAACTCAGGGAAAACCTGTCCGAACACACACGGAGCAACCTCGAAAAAATACTCATCTCGGGATCGAACCTGCTGGCCATTGTCAATGATATTTTGGACATCTCCAAGATCGAGGCGGGCAATTTCGAGATCGTAGAGAAGGATTTCGATATCTCGTCCCTCATCAACGATGTCGTGCAACTCAACATCGTAAGAATCGGTTCCAAAAACATCTCCTTCGCCCTGAAAATCAAAGACGATGTACCTGCCGGATTGCGCGGCGACGAATTGCGGCTGAAACAGATATTGAACAATTTGCTCTCCAACGCCTTCAAGTACACAGAGAGAGGGCGCGTGGTTCTTCGCGTTCAGTGTCGTAGTGAAGGAGATGAAGCCGTCCTCCGTTGTACCGTGACGGATACGGGTGTGGGCATAAAAAATGAGGAAATAGGAAAGCTCTTCAAGGAATACAGTCGAATGAAGTCGCGCCCCGATTACAATGTCGAAGGTACGGGGTTGGGATTGTCCATCGCGAAGCATCTTGTCGACCTGATGGGCGGCACGATCAGGGTAAAAAGCCGGTACGGGCAAGGCAGCATCTTCATGGTTACGGTTCGCCTGAAGATCGTGGACAAGACCCCTATCGGCCGGGAAACGGCGGATAAGCTGCGAAAGTTACATTTTCTGAAAGACAGAGTGATGGGCCATCGCAACCTGATCCGTGCCTATATGCCGCAGGGCAGGGTTCTGGTCGTGGACGACGTCATGACGAATCTGGCTGTGGCGAGAGGTCTGATGATGCCTTACGGTCTGACCATCGACTGCGTCCTCAACGGTCGTGAAGCGATCGACATTGTACGGGCTGTTTCCGACAACGCCCCGGACTCGGAGAAGTACGACATCATTTTCATGGATCACATGATGCCGGAGATGGACGGCGTCGAAGCAACGCGCATCATCCGGGAAGAGATCGGAACGGAGTACGCGCGTACCGTGCCGATTGTGGCCTTGACGGCCAACGCGGTTTCCGGAAGCCGTGAAATGTTTCTCCGAAGCGGATTCAACGGGTTCATCTCGAAACCCATCGACCTCTTCGAGCTGGATGCCGCCCTGAATCAGTGGGTGAATAAGAAAGAAAGCGCAGAAGCGCCGGACGACAAAGAAGCTCCGGAAAGATCTGCGGAAAGCGTCGAGGCGCCGCAGGACGCTGTTCCCGGAATAGCGGACGGCGCCCTCGTGGACGGAATCGACTTCAAGGCGGGGACGGCGCGCTATGAAAGTGAAGAAGCCTACCTGAAAATCATACAGTCCTACGTCCGTCATACGCCCGAACTGCTTGAAAAGCTTGCCGTCCGGAATATGGAAAATCCCGCCGAAGAAGAGATGAAGACCTATGCCGCCCTTGTTCACGGGCTGAAAGGCTCAAGCTACGCCGTTTGCGCGGACGCCGTCGGCAAGCGCGCGGAGGCGCTGGAACACGCGGCGAGGGTTGAGGAGTGGGGGGTAGTGCGCTCCGGACATGCCGACCTGGTCAAGACGACGAATGCCCTGATCGCCCGGTTGGAGGAATTTCTGAAGAGCGCCTCGGTGCGCGCCGCCGGGGAACGAAAAGAAAAGCCGCTGCGTGCTGCGCCGGATCGGGCGATACTCGAAAAGATGCTCTCCGCGGCCCGGCGTTTCAAGACCTGGGAGATGGATGATCTTCTGGCGGAACTGGAAAAATTCGACTACGAAAATGAGGCGGAACTGGTCGGATGGCTCAAGGAGCAGATAAACGACATTGAATACGACGTCGTCACGGAACGCCTGGAAAAGATTCTTAAAACAGTCCGATAACGGGTGATCGGAAGTTGCTTGCCGGTGTCTGATTGCACGGCGCCGTACAACCTTCATTGAAAGATTCAACCGAGCGCTTCTCCGTCACATCTTCCCTCCCGCCGCCGGCCTTCGGGCCTCTGTCGTGAGCAGCCGGCCGGCCCCTTGCCGGCCAAAGCAACGCATCCTTGACATTTTTCGCCGGATACAGGAAAAATTCGAAGGTAGGGTAAATGTGAACTCACGGCAACACGACTACAGGAGAAATTTAATGAAAAAATCCTTGGTGCTTGCGGTGTTTACTGTACTGCTCGGCGCCTGCTTTCCGATCATGCCGCAGCAGAAACATTGGGCGGCCACAGGCGGCAGCCGCTCCGACGCCGTCGTACGCATGTCTTACGAATACGCGTCCTACGAAATACCCGAAGTCAAACCGCAGGAGGCCCTGGACCTCGCCGCGCAACGCTGCCGAAGCTGGGGCTACAGCGAGGCCGAAGCCTTCGGCGGCGAAACCAGACAATGCAATCAGTACAGCGGCAGCGGCTGCGCAAACTGGCTGGTGACCAAGGAATTCCAGTGCATCGGACGCGGCGACGCCAAGGTGAGTTCCAAGAAAAAATAAACGCTCAGACCGCTCTCCCGACACCGCTTCCGAACGGGAAGCTCTCTGAAGGGAGAGCCCGCCTGTTGGGGAAAAGCGGATGAAGACGGCGATATTGGGCAACCAGGCCAGGGCGATGAGCAATTTCTGGAGAGTGCTCCTGCGGCGTGCGCAGGCGCGCGGTCATGACGTTCTGTGCCTCATTCCCGTTGCCGCGGCAAACGACGACCCGGTCTGGGAACAGAAACTTACCGCCTGCGGCGTCCGCCTCATCCATTATCGTTTGGACCGCAGAGGGTTGAACCCCCTGCGCGATCTGCTGACGCTCCTCGACCTCCGGCGTATTTTCAAACGGGAAAAACCGGATGCGCTCCTGGCCTGTGCCGTCAAACCGGTGATCTACGGCGCGTTCGCCTCTGCCCTGGCCGGCTTCCCGCGCAAGCACGCGCGCAGCTTCATGGTTACCGGCCTCGGCTATATGTTTGAAGGCGATACTCCCGCCAAACGGTTGCTGACATATCTGGCGCGGCTTCTTTACCGTTGTGCCTTCACGACGGCGGGCAGGGTGTTTTTTCAAAACGCCGACGACAGGGCACGCTTTGAGGAGCTCGGCATACTGCCGTCCCCGCGCGCCGCCGGAGGCCGACGCCCCGGACCGACCATCCCGGCCGGCGCGGGGCACAACCCGGACGCCTCCTCTCCCGCCGTTCTCATGTGCAAGGGAACGGGCGTGGACACCGGGCACTTCGCCTTTCGCCCGCCCTGTGACGGCCCCCCGGTGTTTTTGTACGTCGGCAGGCTGGTAGCCGCCAAAGGACTGCGCGAGTTCATGGAGGCGGCCCGCCTGACGCGCGAAACGCATCCGGAGGCCGTCTTCCGGGTGGTCGGACCTCCAGAACCCGGTCCCGGCGGCGTACCTCTGAAAGAAGTCCTCGCGGCGCAGGGCGCGGGGCATATTGAATACCTCGGGGAACAGCCCGACGTAAGACCTTACCTGGAGCAGGCGCGGGCCGTCCTGTTGCCGTCCTACCGCGAGGGCATTCCGGTGTCCCTGATGGAGGCATTGTCCGTGGGCAGGGCGGTCATTGCCGCCGATGCGCCGGGGTCGCGCGAAGTGGCCGTGGACGGGCTCACGGGCTTCCTCGTCCCGCCGGGAGACGCGCAGACTCTCGCCGACGCGGCGGTGCGTCTTATACGCGACCCCGACCTCGCTGCGCGCATGGGCCGGGCCGGCCGGACACTCATGGAAACCGACTACGATGCCCGCGTCACGGCCGATTACCTGCTCGACGTAATCGAAGCGCGAGGGTGTTGTTGCAATCCGCTTCCGGCACCGTCCTCCGAATGACACCGCCTCGACGGGCGGGAGCAAGGAATTTCCGGTGAAAAGTTCGACCCGCATTATCTTCCGCTTTGTAGACCTGCTCTGCATACTCATTGCCCTGGCGATAAGCTCCCGCCTGATGCTCCCCCCTTACCTCGAAATTTTCGCGGATTATACCGGGGCTTCCACGTTTACCGTGCTCATCTTCCTTTTGTCGTTCTACATGATGGACTGCTACAACGTGGGACGCGAAGATTTTCGCGACAGTTGCGTGCGCGTGCTTGTTGCGGTCGTGGTCGGCATCGTGGCCGCAGGCTTCGCCTTTTACACCTTCGAACACTGGCGTTTCCCGCGTATGATGTTCGTGGTGCAGATGGCCGTGAACCTGACGCTTTCCCTGGCCTGGAGGCGCGCGTACTTTCTTTTCGCCCGGCGGACGCGGACGAAACCCGGCCAGGTTGTGTTTTTCGGCTCCCGCGGGGCGCAGCGCGCCCGCAGCGTTCTTGAGGAATACGAACCGGAAACCGAGATACTGGGCTATGTGGGCGACGCGGATGCAACCGGAAGCGCCCCGGCGCATGCGCCCGGGGACAGAGCGGACCCGGCCGGTCCGCCTGCGTCCGGAGAAGGCCCGGTCCCTCCGCATACTTCCGGCAAAGAAAGCCCGGCCGGCCCGCACCTGGGTGCGGCCGAAGACATCTTCGCCGTCATCGGGCGCTTTTCCCCCACCAGAGTCATCATTCTGGATTCCGTCTTTCCGGACAGAAATACGGCCCACGGTCTGTTCAACGCCAAATTGAAAGGCTTGAACGTTGTGGACATACGCGGGCTGTACGAACGCCTGGCCGCGCGCGTGCCCGTGGATCTTATCGGGGATGACCTGCTCCTGCTGGAAGACGGCTTCAACCTCAACGTCAATGCCGCCGTGCGCAGGCTCAAACGCGCTTCGGACATCTGTTTTGCTCTGGTGCTGTCGGCCGCCGCCTTGCCCGTCCTGCTCGCGGTCGCACTGCTCGTGCGCTGCGAGTCACCGGGGCCCGTCCTCTACAGACAGCGGCGCGTCGGTTTGTACGGCAGGGAATTTACCGTCTATAAAATCCGCTCCATGCGCCTCGACGCGGAAAAAAACGGCGTCGCGTGGGCAGGCAAAAACGACCCGCGCGTAACGCGCATCGGACGCTTTATCCGCAAAACCCGCATCGACGAACTGCCGCAGCTTGTCAATGTCCTCAAAGGCGAAATGAGCCTTATCGGCCCGCGACCGGAACGTATGGAGTTCGTACGCGAACTGAGCGCCGTCATCCCCTACTACGACGTGCGGCACAGCGTGAAACCCGGCATAACCGGCTGGGCGCAGGTCTGTTGTCCCTACGGCGCTTCTGTCGAGGACGCGCGCCTCAAGCTCGAATACGACCTGTACTACATAAAAAACATGTCCATCCTGCTGGAAGCCAAAATCATTCTCAAAACCATAGGCGTCGTGTTGTTTCCCAAAGGCGCCCGCTGAGGCGGGCGGGACCTCGTCACTCCGGCGACACGAAAAATCCGCGAAAAGTGCACATTTCCGTATAGACAACCCCGGCAATAGGCATTATGTGACCTCTGCGCTCTTAATCTTACCAAGCCCCTGTGCCCATCGACGGATATAGAGCAGTTCACGAATGAAACGCGTGAATTGCTCTGCAAGGATTTGTGGAGCAAATCCTTGCCGCGAAACAGGAGCAGGCGGGCTTTGTCCGCCGTTAAGCGAACTGTTTCAAGCGTTAATTGCTCTAGACGCGACGGAACGCTGCGCCTGCGGCAGGTTTGTCCGCGGAAAGACGCGGCCCCGTCCGACCCCCCGGCGGGGCCGGATTTCGATGCGGAAAACGCCGCATACTACAGGTGCGTGAACAATTTCAGGAGGTATATCATGGCTGATCAAGTGTATGAAAAGTTTTTTGAGGCGCAAAAGTCCTTGTTTGAAGAATGGCAAAAAAATTTGCAGGCATCGTTCAAGACTTTTGC
>JAITDR010000003.1 GCA_031282465.1 Desulfovibrio sp. | reverse complement strand
GTTGAAGAAGAGTGCATATCGGCCTCGCTGTTTGCCGCGCTTTGCGGCGCTTGAAAACTATTGCGGGTCACGGCGCGGACCGGCGCATTGCCGCGATCCGACGCAGACGTGCTTGGATGCCGTGTTTCTCCTTACCAACGTGTTTTTGCAAACACAATGATTTTCTGCCCGGCCTCGCCGAGATCGGGCACGGTGCGCGGCCGTCGGCGCCCTTGCTTAAAGATGAGCCCCGGTATATATCGGGTTTGTCGAAAAATTCCTCTATGGTCTGAAACTTCCCGCTTCAAATCCGCTTGGGCAGGGCCGGCGGACGGAGCAGGATGTGGATTGCAATAACTATGGTCATTCGTTGTCCGCAATGTCAACATACCCGCAGCGTCAGCGAGAGCCTGATTCCCTCCGGTGCCTCGGTGGCGACCTGCCCCGTGTGCGGGTGCCGCTTCCGCTTCCGCAATCCGCACGGTCGTGCCGATGCGGAAGCCCCCCCGGCAAAGCCGCCGGCGTCCGCCGATACAGCGGGCCGGCGCACGGCGGCGGCGCCTCCGTCGACATCTCCTCCGGGCGGGCCGGCTTCGGGCAGTGTTGCGCCTGATTCTGCGGCAGACCAGATAGTTGACGTGCGGGATCCGAGCGCCGGGCAGCCTTTTCCGGAAAAGTTTCCCTTGCCCCGCACGCCGGCCGGGCGCGTCGGCATGACGCCGGCGGCGGCGGGGCATCGCCTGTCCGTCGAGATTCCGCCGGCGGGACGCCGAGTGCCCGAACCGGCTGCGGGCGGCGCGGACGATGTCGGGGATACCTCTGTCCGGCGGCGTCGAGTGCTTGAGCCGGCCCTGCCGGAAGCCGGCGGAGTCGATGTCTGGGACGCCGTTGCCCGCCTCGGCGACGCAGAACCGCAGTCCCCCGAAGCGCCGCGGGAAACCGGGGCAGAGACGGCGCGCGCGGCAGACGAGCCGCCCCCGGGGTCAGCGGGTGTACGGCGGGAACATTCTGAACGGCGGGCGGTCTCCGAACTTCGCGGCCTTCCGGACAACGGTGCGTTCGCTGCCGCGCAGGCTGAAGGTGCCCCCCCGGAGCGCCCCCCCGACTTGTTGCGGCGTCTGTTCGGGCGTAATAAAAAGAAACAGCGGGCACCCGCGGCCACGCTGGAAATCATGCTGCCCGGTCTGCCCGGCAACGACGAGGCCGGGAGTACGGCGGCGGGCAATGATGGGCGCAGACAGAATGCGCCGCCGCAGGACGCGGAGACACCCGCCGGCGGCATGCCGCCGGCCGATACCCGCATTCCCGGTCTACCCTCCCCGACCCTCCCCGATCGCCCCGATCCCGGCATACCCTACCGGCTCGCGCAGACCGGCGCAGGCATCCCCCGTCAGCCTTCTCCGACCGGCGCGGACATACCCGGCCGACCGGTGAGCCGTGCCGACCTCGGCATACCGGGAGTTCCGTCGGATACGTTTTTCCTGTCGCCTGTGCCGGATGCGGCGTCCTCGGACGATGCTTCGGGGAATGCGCGAGCACGCGCCCGCTTCCCCTATGCCGAGGAAGGTCCGGACCCCGAAGCGCGGGTGGAACAGGATCTGCGCATGCTGCATGATGCGCGCAACGCGGTGCCGCAACGCGATTTGGGCAGGCTCAGGGAGTTTCCGGACGATGTGCCCGGCGACGAGGTCGGGTCGGGGCTCGGCGGCGCGGGCGGCGTGCCTTGGGAAAACCCGGCGTTTTACGGCTGGGTCGGCGGTTTTACGGCCACCCTGCGCGGCGTCATGTTCAAAGGTCCGGAATTTTTTTCTTCGTTGGGCAACGAGTGGTCGCCTGCCCTCGGCTACCTGTTCTTTGTGCTGGCAGGTTATCTCTGCATCCTCGGATCGTCGGCCTGGATTCTGGCTGCCGAAATGTTGTTGCCCGGCGTTCTGCCCCTGCCTCCGGGCAGGACGGTCCTGCCTCTCCTGTTGCTTTCGGCGCCGATCGCGTTGGGGTTGATGCTGCTTTTCTCAGCAGGCTTCATCCGCGTCATGATGCGCATCTTCGCGCCGGACCGTGCGGATTTCGTGCCGATTTACAAGGTGGTCTGTTATGCCCCGGCCCCTTTCGTTTTGTGTATCGTCCCTTTTGTCGGTCCGCCTTTGGCGGCGATATGGTTCCTGGTGTCCATGATGACCGGCTGCCGCAATGCGCTCGGCATTTCTCTGCCCCTTGCCCTGTTCGCCGCCCTGCCGCCGGCCCTGCTGATGCTCGTCGCCGTTGCGGTCTGCTTTCTTTGACCCGGCACTCTCCCCGCGGGGATGTCTTTGACGTAAGGCATGCAACGCTGCCGACACAGCGGTAAATGTTTATTGCAGGCTTATCACGTCCGCCCGCCCTTACTTTGCATGCTTCTTTCAGTCGAAATCCATGAACAGCGCGCCGATGTGGATGTCCCCGAGTTTACGTCCGGCATTTTGCTCGCGCATGCGCCAGAAGGACTGTTGTATCTGGTCGGATGTGATGCCGTTGCGCATCGCAGTGTAGGCTTCGATGAAAGCGGCCAGGATATCGCAGATTTTCAGGGCTTCGCCGTCTTTGGGATCCAGTTCGTCGCGGTTGCCGGTGCTTTGCAGTTCGGCAAAGGAGACGGCCTGCACTTTGCCGTCGCGGATGATGCATTCCTGAAATTCCGAGCCTGCTTCCAGCCCCAGATAGTAGGAGAGCCTGTCCGCAACGTGGGCGCAGCCGCCCGCAACGAGGGGGCCGAGAACCCTGCGCTGGAGCTCGTCCTGTTCGTAGACGCGGATCAGTTGTTCCAGGCCGGCTGTAGATTTTTTCACGGGTGAAATAATGTCGCGGGTCAGCAGTTCGGGCAGGTCGTGAAAGAGGGCGGTGAAGAAATTGTTGACGCGGCGGGCCGGGCAGGCGTTCAGGCTCATGCTCAGAAAGTAGGCGTAGCATGCGGTGATGAACATGTGCCCCATGACCGAGGTTTCGGGGATGCGCGGGACCTGGGACCAGCGTTTCTGGAAGCGCAGCCTGCCGCAGAGGGCTGCGAAGCGGGCTGCGGCGGCGTATTCCGTTTCCGGGCCGCCGGCGCGTCCGTGGAAAACGGCGGCCATGCCCGGTACGCCCGGTACATGTGCGTAAGCGTCCGTGCGGCGGCGGAACTGTTCGCCGATATCTTTGATTTCTTCGTCGAAGCTGTCGTTGACGGTCAGGAGCAGGCGCAATTCCCAGGCGCTTGCCAGGGTATGCGCTGCGCCCAGAATATCGGCGGCGTCGCCCCCGGCCGCAGGGTCGCTGATGTGCTCTTTGAAGCGGAGGAAAAAAGCGTTGTCCAGAGGGCGGATGCGCGACTCGATTTCACCCGCGGCCCAGGCGGCGAGCAGACGGTAATGTTCCGGGTCGGCCCGGATGCGGTCCAGCACCGGGGGTTTGATGTCGGTGATTGCCAGGCGGAAGAGATAGTCGAAGATGCCGCCTTCGACGACCTTTTCCTCCAGGGCCGTGCGTTCTGCCGGGGAGCGGTCCGTGCCGGACAGGCGGCAGAGCAGCCAGGCGATAATCATTTTGTGCGCCTGTTTGTCTATTTCAATGAGTTCGGCGGGACGCAGCCTGTCGTTCCAGCGTTTCATGTACGCGCCGGAGAATATGAGCTGGAGCAGTGACTTTCGGAGATTCAGGGACATTGAGGGCCTCCCGTGCAGGAGTGTATCTGATTGACCGGGCGCGGACAAGGCGCGGTTTCGCCCGCCCGCGTCCGGCGTGTTGCCGGCTGAAGCTGTGCTGTTCGTGTACCGTTCGTTTACGGAACGGGACAAAGCGGGTATAGTACGTAG
>JAITDR010000257.1 GCA_031282465.1 Desulfovibrio sp. | reverse complement strand
CCCTGTGCCTCGGCGCTGAGCATATCCAGTATGCTTTCGGCGCTTTCAAAGCACAGGCGAGACTCCGGGTCTTGAAGCAACTCATAAGTTTTTGTCTCCATAATTATACGCAGTGCGTCCGTCGGTGGCAAGCCATGCTCTTTTGCGTATTGCGATACAACGGCTGTTGCAACTATGTCGGCGCAGTATTGCGCTTTTTGAGGTTCGACAGTCATCAGCATCTCTCCTTTCGAATTAGTGTCAGGCACTCAATCGCCTGTTTTGTTGCGAAAAAATATTGCAACGGTAACTTATAGGGCAACAGCAGACGTACCAGTTCGTCAATCGCGGCATCGCTTCCGACTTCGCCGACGCCTCCCGACATATAAAACTGGATGGTTGGGTTGGTGAAGTCATTTGCGGTTGGTCCGATTACAATATCATATTTATGCGGAACGCCTTTGCTGCGTCGGTTGAGGGTGATAAAGCGCCCCCATTCTCTGCCGGCTTCGGTGAACTCCTTGACCGAAAGTTCTGCGGCTTTGTCGGCATCGAATTGATACCGGTACAACCATTTCCCGATAAATTTATACCCGGAATTAAGCCGCCGCAACTTCGATTTTTGCATCTGCTCATTTCTATCCGCCATCGACTTTGCGTGGCTGATATCGACAGATGTGTAAAATCCTTGCCCGAAGTCCTTGTACGGTCTGCATTGGTGTAAGTCAACGGCATCGAAATCATATGATGAATCGTGATAGAGCGTGATTGTATGCATAGTATTACATCCACACATTCTAAAATATTTGATTTAATCAAAAATAAAGCATAAAGCCCTTTTAGCAAATATAGGAACTGCTACCATAGGTAACCACGTTATCCTGAGGCTCGGAGCATTGCCCCACGGAATATTTACCTTATTTCAGCCCGGTCCGACAAGCGTCGAAAAAAAACAAACGACGGGCTGAGCCTCCCGCCGGCAGCTCCGCGCAAAGCACGGTCGCGGCTTTTGCTGTCCCGGCATTATGCGGATTGACATATTCGTCAAAACGTTTAGGCTACTCCGTGGTATCCGATACCGTTGGGCCGCCGCGGCGCCGGTGTCGGCAAAATGCCGGCCGCGCGGCTGGCCGGCCGAAAACGACAAGTGACCAGGAGTCATCAACGTGTCCGATCTTTCTTCCAATCTTCCGGGCATCAATGTCGAAGAAGGGCTTGCACGCGTCGCCCGCAACAAAAAATTGTACCTCAAGCTGTTGCGCCGCGTAGCAGCCGATGCCCCCGGCATCAAGGAAAAAATGAGCGAGGCCGTTATGTCCGGCGACCTCAACTCCTTGCGCGAACAGGCCCATTCCATCAAAGGCTCGTCCGCCAATCTCTCCGTCACCGATGTTTACGCCGCCGCGCAACAACTGGAACAGGCCGCCAAAGATGAGAACATGACGGGCGCCGTCATGCACCTCGGCGCACTGGAAAGCGCCCTCGACGCCTATGTCGCCGTTGTCGCGGGTATTGAAGATTGACCACCGGCACGCCCCCTGCACGGAACATATCCGGGCTCCGGCCGGGGCGGGCCGAGCAGCCCCGCCGGGGTATGCCCTGCGGAACCACCCGCGCTTTGAGGCCCCTTCGAAGTACGCGCCGCGGGATCATCTGCGTTGCGGGGCTCCGCCCTGCGCGGACCGGTCGGTTTCAGTGAGGGCACAAGCTCTCTGTCGGATTCCATGAAGGGCGCGAAACACAGCGGCAAGCGGTCGAAATTCAGACCACAGGCGCTTTTTTCCGGGCGCGGAATCGCCGGCGCGGGCTATCTGGTCGCCGCTGCCGGGCTGATTGTGCTCGTCCTTGTTTTTTTTCTGGAAATCGTCGGACGAGAGCCCGTCAGGCAGGAAGAAGCGCCCGTTACCGCCGTACCCGCGGAACAAGAAGAAGGAGCGCAGACCGAACTTCCGGAAGCCTACTTTCAACCGGGGACTGAAGATGCCGCAGAAGAAGACGGGGAAGAAAGCCCCGGTCTGATCCGAGGGGAAATAGCCCCCGGAGACACCGCGGGTGCCCTGTTGCAGCAGTGGCTCTCCCCGGCGGCGATCAGCGCCGTGGTGGAAGCGGCCAAAAACGTCTGGCCTCTGTCCCGCATCCGGGCAGGCCGGCCCTACGCAGTGACGCTGGATCAGGGCGACTTGACGCGCTTTGAATACGAAGCCGACGACAACAACCGCCTGGTCATCGTGCGCGAGATTGAGGGCAGCGCCATCCGCTGGAAGGCGTCCCTGGAAAAAATCGAATACGACCTCCGGCTCGTGCGGGTGGAAGGCAGCATAGAATCCAGCCTCTTTGAAAGCATGATCCTGCTTGAGGAAAGTCCGGCTCTGGCTATGCGCCTTGCCGACATTTTCGCTTGGGAAATCAACTTTATACGTGACCTGCAGCCCGGCGATTCCTTCCGCCTGCTGGTGGAAAAACGATGGCGCGACGGAGAATTCAAGGGCTACGGAGCTATTCCTGTGGCGGAATTCGTCAACAAGAACAAAAAATTTGAAGCGTTTCGCTTCAAGGACAGCTTCGGCAACAACGCTTTTTTTACCGCCGCGGGCGAGAGCCTGAAGCGGGCCTTTTTGAAGGCACCGCTGGCTTTCACGCGTATCAGCTCACGTTTCAGTTCGGCGCGTCTGCATCCCATCCTGGACATCGTGCGGGCACACCCTGCCGTGGATTACGCGGCGCCGACCGGAACCCCGGTCAAAGCCATAGGCAGCGGCGTAGTGACGTTTCGCGGCTTCGGGCGAGGCGCGGGCAACTATATCGTGCTCAAGCACGCCGGAGGCTACGAATCCATGTACATGCACCTGAGCAGCTTCGCCCGCTCCCTGAAGCAGGGCGGTCGCGTGCGCCAGGGTGAGATCATCGGTTTCGTCGGCAGTACGGGATACGCCACCGGACCGCATCTTGATTTCCGCATGAAAAAGGACGGCCGCTTCCTTAACCCGGAAAAGGTGCTTTCACCGCGCGACGAGGCAGTACCCAAGGCAAAGCTCGCGGCGTTCGCTGTTGAGCGCGACCGCATGCGCGCTCTGCTGAACGGCGACATGCCCCTTGACGAATACACGTCGGCGCAGGAACAGGGCGAGACCGCGAAGAGACAGGGCGGGACCGCGCAATGAGCGGCAACGAATACACCCATAAGGATTTGTCCCGCTTGCTGGGTGTATCCGTAACTACGGTCAAAAGTTATCGCCGCAAATTCCCCGATTGCATTCCCGTCGCCGGCTGCGGCAAACCCATCCGCTTCGGCGAAGATGCTCTGCGCGTCGCGCGGCGCATACGCGACCTCTTTGAGTACGGCCTGAGCGTTGACGAAACCCGTGCGCGCCTGGCCGAGGAATTCGACTGGATCATCCCCCGCCGAGCCGATGCCGGTGAACAGCAACCCGCCCCGACAGAAGACGCAGCGCCCCGGCCCGACCCGAACGCCCTCCTCGCCGGCCTGGCCAGGAACATGGTCGATATCTTCCTGGGGCAAAAAGAAATCATCAAACGCCTGGATCACCTGACCGCCCTGCTGCGGACCCCGTCCGCCTCTCCTCTTGCGCCGACGCCTGCGCACGGCGTCGGTCACAAGGACGCGTCCGGGCTTGCCCCGCAACGGCCCGCAAAAGGCAGCGGCGAGCGTGGTGCGCCGGAGTTGGAGGAAGCCTCCGGGTTTGACTCGGATCCGTCATCAGGGAGCAACGGCGGAGATATCCTCCAGGGGATGGAAGACGCGTCGGAATCCCCTTCGGAGCTGCCCTACGCACTTCGCGGTGAGACCGGCTCTCCGGATGCGCGGGATACGTTCGACGCCGGCCCGGAGGGGCGCGGGGAAACCGGCGCGGAGTACGATCCCGGGGCGCGCGCGGCGGAGTCCGCAGGGCACGCATGCCGCATTATTCCTCTGCGCAGGCAGGGTGCGCCGGACCCCCCGGCATCGGACGCCGACGCCGCCCGCATGCCGGAACGAAGCCCGGTTGAGCCTCCGCGCCGTTTCCTCGCCCTGCCGTTGATGGCCGCGGCCGGGAACGGAGGGTATATAGGCGCGGGGGGAAAACGGCGCGGGCGTTTTTCCCTGAATGACCTCAAAGCCCTGTTTGTCTTTACTTTCGCCCCGCCCCGCCATTTCAGGTTCCTGTGGGAAGAGCGGGAGGACGCCTGGATGCTGCGCCTGGAGCAGGAACAGGAGGAACGCCGCATCAATATTCTGTTGGCGGAGCGGTCGTTGCGGGAAGGCGGTTCGGCCGCCGTCATTTTGCGCCTTGAGGATAACGGCGAGGACCGGCATCCGGCGGAAATCTGCGCAATCATCGACGCCGCGGGGATATGATCCCGCATATCCCAATCCCCATCCCATGCATCTGAGCATCAGAAATCTTTCTAAAAGTTACGGCGACCGCGTCATTCTGGGGGATTTTTCCCTGGAAATACAGGCCGGGATGCGGTTGTGCGTTTGCGGTCCCAACGGGGGCGGCAAATCCACTCTGCTGCGCATGCTTGCCGGGCGCGAGGAACCCGACGCCGGCAAAATCAGTGCGGCGAGGGGGGCCGGGATCGGCTATGTGGAGCAGGAACTCGACGAGCGCGCTTTGGCCCGTCCCCTGCGCTCCTTTGTACTCGAAGCCCTGCCGGACTGGAACGACTTTTGGGCCGACTGGGAACGTGCTCTCGGGGACGCCGCCGCCCTTGCCCGTCTTTCCGAACGCCGGCACGAGATGGAACTGAAGTGCGGCTTCAGCCCGGAACACAAGGCCGAGGCGGTGCTCTCCTGCCTGGGCTTTTCCTCCGACCGTTGCGATATGCCCCTGCGCGCGCTCTCCGGCGGCCTGCGCGAGCGGGCGAAATTGGCGCGCGCCCTGGCGGCCGGGTCGGACATCCTGCTTCTTGACGAACCGACCAACCATCTGGACCTGGAGTCCGTCGAACGGCTGGAAAACTTCCTCCTCAAGTACGAAGGCATTCTGGTTTTCGTGGCCCACGACCGGGTGTTCATGGACCGCGTGGGCACGCATCTGCTCTATCTGCCGGGCGACGGCAGGGCAATCTTCCGCAAGGGCGTATTCAGCGACTTTCTGCACATGCAGGAAGAGCAGGAAGAGCGCCGCAAACGCGAAGAGGCCGGGGTACGGGCCGAACTCGAACGCAAGATGGATTTTGTACGCCGCTTTCGAGCCAGGGCAAGCAAGGCCCGGCAGGCCGCTTCCCGGCAGAAGGCGGCAAAAAAACTGGAGAAGGAGCTGGAAGGGCTGCGCCCGGAACAACGCCGCCGCGAACTGCACTTCCGCTGGCCTGAACCGCAGCGCACGGACCGCGTCGTCCTGGCCGTCGACGACCTGCGTTTCGCCTTTCCCGACGGCAGACGCCTCTGGGATTCTTTGTCCTTCACCCTTTACCGGGGGAAGAAGACGGCGCTGGCCGGCCCCAACGGCTGCGGCAAATCCACGCTGCTCCGGCTGCTCATCGGTGCGTTGCCCTGCGAAAGCGGCAGCATCGTCATGGGGAAAAACGTCAAAGCCGGGTATTTTTCCCAGCACCGTCTTGAATCCATGGACCCTGCGGGCACGGTGCAGGGGGAGTTGCGCCGGCTCTCGGACCCGCGCACCACGGAAGAGGAACTGATGAGCGTCCTCGGCCTGTTCATGCTCGGGCAGAACTATTTCGAGCGCAGCGTGGGCAGTCTTTCCGGAGGTGAAAAAAGTCGTCTTTCCCTGGCGACCCTGTTTCTGGCCCGCGCCGATTTCCTCATCCTCGACGAACCTACCAACCACCTGGACCTGGAAAGCCGCGAGGCGCTGATTGAGGCCTTGTCCCTTTTTTCCGGCACCCTGCTCATGGTGGCCCATGACAGATATCTGCTGAACGAGGCGGCAGACAGTATTTGGGCGTTAACCCCGCAGGGTTTTACGGTTTTCGACGGCGGCTGGGAGGAGTACGCTGCCTTTCGCCGCGCGGCTGCGGGGGAAGAACGCGCCCGCACATCGGCCGCGCGGCGCACGGAAAACTCCCTCCTGAGCGGTCTCGGCCGCGACGAACTGAAGCAGCGCAAACGCGATAAGGCTGAAGCCCGCAAAAAACCGGCGGCAGCCCTGAAACCGCTGCGGAATACGCACGCGCGGCTTGAACGCGAACTTGAAGAAACGCTGGCCCGACAGGGCGAAACGGAACGCCTGCTCGCGTTGCCGGAAGTCTACGCCGATACCGCCCGATGCACCGAACTCCTGAAGGAATTTCATGTCCTGCAACAGAGCGCGGAGGATTTGCTGGAACGCCTCGCCGCCTCGGAAGCGGCCATCGCGTCCGTGTCGGCCGGTGCGTAAAACTTGCCTCCGTGCCGGGGTTTCCACAAAAAGCAATCCCGGCTGTGCCGGTTGTTCCGGAAAGGCGCCCCATACCTCACCGGGCATCAACGAGGAATCTCCCTGAAGGAAAATTGTCCGAACCGCACTGTAAAGGAACTTCTGATGAAAAAGCGAGCGTTTTGACTGAAATATATATTTGTAGAAGGTTATCTCATGGAAAAAGAGTATGGTTAATCTGACGTTACGCATTCGGCACGCGGTCACTACCACTTGACTGTTCTTTTCTCTTCGACAAACTACCTTATCTATATATGGGTAAACACTCTCCGTGAATGGTCTCTACACACGCATGGTTGGAGCGCAGCAGTGAGGGAACGGCATATACGCCTTCTGACCGGTAGCGGTTACAGGAATGCCTTGTACGGAGCGTTGAATGTTTCCGCGATACGCTTGGCCATCTTCGAGGTAATGGAACGCTTGCCGCTTTCCATCTCGGAAACCATATTCTGACTGATGCCCAATCGTTCCGCCAGTTCCTTCTGAGTAATATCTTCCTTGACGCGCAGGCCGCGCAAAGCCATGGCGGGGGTAACGTCACTCAGTACATCGCCGGCACTGACTATTTCATCTCCGTCCGCGTCAATGCGACGGGCTTTCAGTCCGGTCAGAGCCAACATGCTCTGTAAAGCGTTCAAAATCAGAGTCCCTTTGGCGGTGGGGATAGAAAGATTGATTTCCATACGACCGTCATGTGTCGGAAAAGTTCTGATATCGGCATTCATTCTGTATCTCCTATTTGAAGCGGCTGTAATTTACGCTTCCATGCGGACCGATATACTGAATCTTTATGATGCGTTCTTCCGGACTCATAACTTTCCAGACAGCTACATAACGTGGATGGCTGTTGTTGAGGTGGCAATGATACACCTCCTTGCCGCCCTCAATCTTGCCGTAATTACGCCAATTATTCTGTACCGGGCCGCTTTGTTCCAAAGAGCGCCACAAGAGTTTCAGGACGCCGCGTACATCGTCCGAAAGCTGTCTCACCTGCTTTTCCGCCTTGCTGGAAAAAGTAATTTCCCAGGGTGATTCGCTCTCGTCGTTGCTCATGGAAAGAGTATACGTCAAAAAGTAATATCGTCAAGAAAACATTACTATACAGAGATATTTTCTCCGCTACCCGGCAATTATCTGTGCCCGCATAGTGAAAGGAGAGACTATCCCATGTCTAACAAGGCACGCATAAAAACCTCATGTGAAACCGCATTATTTGGCTTTTTATGCTTCTTTTGAAAAAATATATTTAATAATTTCAATATAGTCAGGTACCCCCGGCTTTGCCGGGGGTACCTGACTTTTTTCGACACTTCGTTAGAGATGGGTTAACCCTCCCAAAGTGGGACAATAAATCAGCATTTTCCTGGAGCGGAGTTACGGCGCTGTGCCGACTACGGCCACGTACAGCCGACCTTCCTCTATCCGGCCGTCCTCGCCGTATAAAGACCAGGTAAAATATTCCCATACCGGCCCGACGCCGTCACGGTCCGCTTCATATTCAAATTCCCCGTTGCACGCGACGCGCAACTCGCCGAAGCGGCCTCGGCACACGACGCCTTGGCGGTCGATTTTCACGGCGTCGCCGCCGCCCGCCGACACCCCGGCAAAACGCATGCCGCCGGGTGTTCCTACCTCGTCAAAGGGAAAATGCCCATGCAGGATTCCGCCTCTCGGCACCGTGCGGATCGCCTCCCCGTCAACTGAAGGCGCGGACGCGGCATCGTCCGGGTGAACAAGCGCCGCGCAGGACGAGGAAGCGAACCCCGCGCCGTACCGCTCGGCCGGCTCACGCCAAAGTCCGGACGAGTCCTCGCAGTCGGTCGCCGTCTCTTCGATGCGCGGGAGACCGCTTTCCCCAAAGACGAAACGGCTCCCCGGCAGGGCCGTCTCTTCAGTGCGCGTGGGATCGGACCTGTGTGCCTCGCTTCCGCCGTCCGGGCGGAAGGTCTCGCCCGCATACAGGGAGAAAACGTGGCCGCAGTTGGAGCAGCGCAGTTTTTTGCCCGGCTTGAACTGTTCGCCCGGCAGAGAAAAGGTAGTGTCGCATTTGGCACAGGTGACAAGCGCGGGCGCGTTATCGCCGTCGCCACCATCGTCGCCGCCCGCGCCGCCGGGCCGGTTGACCGGCGCGACGACCGTGAAACGCACGGTTCCGGGCGATTCACGTTCCTCTTTGGAATAAAAATTTTTGATGGTCGCGGCAAAGTCCACGCGCACCGTTCCTTCCCAGTCTCCTGTGGGGGAAAAGGCGATGCCGGCCGGGTCGAAATCGTCACCGCTCAAGGTTACGATGCCGTCCGGGGTCACGGCGACAGGTTTGCCGCGATGGACAATGCGGCCTTTGGACGGATCGGGGGCCTGGAAACGCAGCCCTGTGACCATGTCGCCTTTGCTGAGGGGAGGAAAATCCATGCTTGCGCCGGGGTTGCGCGGGAGCGGCGCGGCGTTGCCGTCAAGGGTAGCGGCTTCCATGGCCGTTTCTTTACCGAAGATTTCCGTGCGTATGCCGTTTACGGCCGCCCGCGTGTTTGCGCCGTCGCGGCGGGGGGACTCCGGCGCGTGTATTTCCAGGGATGCGCCGTGCGACAGTTGCGTTTGCCGGCGTATGCCGCTGTGCCTGCCGGGGGACGGGACGGCAAAACTGTGAAACAGTATGTGGGCTTTGCCGCCTTTCTCCGGCGGGACAAGGGTCAGCCGGAAGTCGGCTTTGCCGTGCGCGGGAGCGTAGTCTATGCGGCCGTCGGGGGGGAAGCTGAAATGCAGCAGGCCGTCCGGGGCGGCCGGCAGCGCGGGGTTGAATTTCAGCACGACGTGGCGATGCCGGGCGCGGGCAGCGCCTGCGAGGTCGGCGGCGGCGTGCATGCAGGGAAAGAGGCGTTCCGCGTCCGCATTACAGGAAAGCAGGCTGTCTACGCGGCGGCGAAACTCGCCGCTTTCGACCGGCAAAGCCGGCGCGGGCAGATCCCTGTCGGAAAGAGCGCCTCTGCCCGGAATGCTCCAGCCTCGGGGCAGGCTTATGATAAGGCCGAACATGTCGCGGCCGGCATGGGGGAAAAGGGCGTAGCCGGCGGCGATGATTGACCGGCCGGGCGTATCGCCGGATATGTCGTTCGCGGCATGGTCGTCATCCGGGCGGGACGGCGTGCCGGGGGCGTCGCCGGCGTCGGCGTGGACGAGGTGCGGAACCGGGGGAGGCAGGTCGTCGGGAACATACCGCGCCGGCTGCATGAACGCCGGCATCCGCAGTTTTTGAAGGATGAGGTCAAGGCGTCGCTGGATGGGATCAAGGTGTCGCAGGGTAGGCAAAGACAGTTTGCCGGCGGCGAGAGACAGGAAATTCCGCAGCCGGCGGGCGGGTTCC
>JAITDR010000236.1 GCA_031282465.1 Desulfovibrio sp. | reverse complement strand
ATCATAACATCACCGCCGGTGTCAGGGGTGAACGATTTTCCATTCCCGTTGAACGCGTACCAGATCCATGCTCGAATCGGAAGAATACAGGCCGAATTCCAAGGGGAGAAGCACTCTGGCCGCAACGACGGCCGTATCGTTCGCGACGCTTTCCCCCGTTACTTCCAGGTGCATGTCCGGTGAATACATGGCCGCCCTGTCGATAAACTGGTTGAACGAATTGTTATAGTGCCTGAGGCTGATCAACGCGTAGGCTTTTTTGTAATCCCGGCTTTTCAGGGCCGCGAAATATTCTTCGACGACTTGTGTCGGCGACACCGCCGGCAATTTGATGTTGTCGAGATAGTACTGCACGCCTGCGACCCCCGCTGCGGCAACAAGCAGACATCCCAACAGCAGCATCGCTTTTTTCCTTCTCGTCATATCACAACACCTCACCCTGCACCGATCCTGCCGGGGCAGCGGCAGTTGCTCCCCGCGCCGCAGATGCAGGGAGGGCGGCTCCCTCATATGGGAAAAGATTGCCGTTTTTCAAAACATACGCCTTGCCGAGCTCGGCGTAATCCACAGCGTGGGTCACCATGACAACGGTTGTTCCCCTGCGGTTGATTTCTTGAAAAAGGTTCATGATCTCCGCTTCGGTTGTTTCATCCAGGTCGCCTGTCGGCTCGTCGGCCAAAATTATGGACGGCCTGTTCATCATCGCCCTGGCTATCGCGACCCTGCGCTGTTGCCCGCCGGAAAGTTGAGACGGGTACAAGGCGTTTTTTCCGGTTATCCCGACCTGTTCCAAAAGCGATTCGGCAAAGTCCCTGTCCGTGCGATTAGGGCTCCTGTCGCTGAAGGCAACGGGCAACAGGACGTTGTCCAATACCGTCAAGGCGGCAATCAGACTGGGAAACTGAAAAACGAAGCCGATCTTCCTGTTCCGCAGGGCCGCCAGTTCGGACTCGGGCAACCGCAGAATATCAATGCCTTCAATGTATACCGCTCCCTCGTCAGGTTTGGTCAATGCGCCTGCAATGCTGAGCAGCGTCGTCTTGCCTCCTCCGGAACGCCCTGTAATGACGACGAATTCACCGGCATCCACAGTCAACGTTATCCGGTTCAACACCTCAACGCTTTTATAGCGTTTGCCGAGAGCTTCCAGTCGAATCATCGCCGGTCATTCTCCTTTTCTTACGGCTTCGTACGGTTCAATCCGGCTGATACGACCGGCCGGATACAGGGCGCCGAGTATGCCCACCGTCAGCGTAGCAACTGTGATCAGCACGGCGACCCGGACAAAATACGCCGTTTCCGGCCACATATACATGTTGCCGATCATCGCCGTAATCACTTCCCGGCTGAACCAAGTCGCGGCAAATCCGACGAAGACACCGAGCAGACCGCCGACTCCGGCAATACAGACCGCCTCAAGGACAATCAAGCGAAAGATCAGCCGGCGACCGGCTCCTATAGCCATGAACAATCCGAGCTCCCGCATTCTCTGCCTGACCGACAAAGCAAACAGGCTGCCCGCCAGCGCAAGAGCCAAGACGCTGAAAACAATTCCTGCCGTAAAGAGGGCGTCGACCAGACTTTGCAACTGCCCGCTGAAGGAGCGCATCAGCAGGCCGGGAGTATAGGTCGTCATCCCGGGAAGTTGTTTTTCGATAGTGCCGGCGACTTCCGCAGGATTTGCCCCTTCGGCAACCTTCACGAGAATGGTTGAAATCTGATCCTGCTTGACCGGCACGGGATAGAGCGGCGAACCTTCAATCATTTGATAGGCCGTCTCCATGGTGAGAAATACCGTATAATCCGTGCCCAGCCCTGTCGGCTCAAGGATTGAAGCAACAGTAAACGGTTTCCCCATAAAGATCAGCCGTTGCCCGACAGCTTTGGCCGGAGTGCCGACCACAGCCGAAATAACCTTGGCCCCTACAATGATCTGGTCGTTCCGCAACGGTTCCGACATCTTCCGCAATACCCACGGGGTGATGGTGAAATCGCGTTCAGGGTTGTAACCCACCAGGGCTACCGGCGCCACGCAGCATGCCGCATCCAGGCTGCGCAGGTAAACCTGCGCGCACGTCTGTTGCACTCCCGGCACCTTGCGCACCGCATCTTCCAAAGATGCAGGCATATAAAACGACGTCGGGTTGCCGGAAATCAAAGCCGACAGGGCCTCTTCCCCGGCAGATGACGGGACCGCCACAATATCTGCGCCGAGACGTTCCGCGGCCGTTTGCAGAGTTGCGTGAATGCCCTTGGATAATACCGCGGCTGCGAACAACACGGCGCAGGCCAAGGCAATACCGCCGAGCATCAAACCCGTGCGAAACGGCTTGCGTTTCAGGTTTTGTTTGACCAAGTAGACAATCTGTCGCATCGACGGCGTACCTTACGCCGGAGCCGTTTTCTTCGGCTCGGGATTGTTACGGACCGGCATACGCTTCACTCCGCTATGTCACAATCAAAGGATTGCCGGTGCATTTGTCCCTTGTCATCCGTGAATTCCGCCTTGATTTGCCAGTAGCCGCCGTGCCCGTATTGTACCAGCGCAAGATACTGCCCGGCGTCGGCCTCCTGAAACTCCAGTGCAGCGGGATATCCCGGCATCGGCATGTCGGGCATCCATACTTCACCTTTCACCGACCGCCCTTTTACCGGGCTGCCGCCTGCATCGCGCAACGTCAGGCCGACCTGCACCACACCGGACTTGTTCGCTGTCCGCAAGGTCCAGGTATACTCCTGCGTAATTTTTTCCACAGTTATAACCGATGCTTTTTGACTGCCCGAGGCCGCCTGCGCCGATCCGGCCGGCAAAACGGCGACCGGCAGACACAGAAGACAACACACGGTGAAAATACGGCATATTTGTGAGCAGACCATGACTGATCCCGTGGGTTGAGATTTTCGGCGGACGCGTCGCGCTACACCCGCCGCATGGTTTGCGCTGCATCCGCGCAGGAAGCTGCTTACCAACTCGGCACGTCGGCGTCCATCATCCAAAAATATTGCGGGAAGCGATAATGGAGGGCCAGCCATTTATTATCATAACGTTTCGAAAAATCGGCTATTTTTGTAGGAGTCGCGGCAAAAGTCCGGCCGAAGCCTTTTTTGTGACAACTTGCGCAGCTCCACAGCGGCGTGGTGTCGACGGTGTGGAACGTCACTATCGAAAATATCAGGAAAAGGGCTGTGCACAAAGGGATAAGCGCCCGCTGAAGACGTTTCCCTCCCGTACTCCCTCGACCGATATACGGCAGGAGAAATAATCCTGCCGAAAGAACAACAGGAATCCAAAAGACGCCGACCACTTCCAAGCCGTCCTGAAAATAGCGCGTCGTCTGAAACAACATTACAAAAAGCCAGTCCGGCTGAGGGATGGCAGAGGTGGAAACCGGGTCGGCAATTTCCTGTTCCTGCATACCGAATGCCGCCAGAACGAAAAGCAGCAGGATCGTACATGCGCAGACCAGTACGCCGTACATGAGCTGCCTGAATCCAAAAGGCCGGGTATCTGCGGGATTGTACTTGTACGTCGCCATCGGAAAAACGTCCCGTCACAGCGGCTCGGCAACGCCGAGTCTGCGCACCATAAAGAAATGAACGGCGAGGAATATGCCGGTCAACACGGGTAGTACAAGCGCATGTATGACAAACCACCTGCCCACCGGCACAATGCCGTTCAGCGTATCCCCATGCAACAGCCAATCCGTTGCCCCGGAGAACACGGGAAGAGCATCAAGCAGGTTCCCCATGGTTTTGACGGCCCAATAAGCTCTGAAATCCCACGGCAACAGGTATCCGGTCACGGCGAACGCAACGGTAAGCAGCAACAGCATGATGCCGCTGAACCAGTTCAACTGCCTGGGCGGACGATAGGCTCCGTGCCTGAGTGTGCGGAAAAAATGCGCGATCAGGAAAAGCACCATGAGGAAAGCGCCCCAGCGGTGGAGCGAGCGCGCAAATTTGCCGAGAAAAATACTCTTCTCAATGAATTCAATACTTGCCCAAGCTTCGGCAGGCGACGGTTGAAAAAACATCGCCAGATATATGCCCGACAGGACCTGCAACAGAAAAACCAGCAACGTCAGCCCACCGAAGCAGTACAGCCAATTTACCCATTTGGGTATGGGCGAGAACAACCGTTCACACCATTCCGGCTTTTCCGACATAACAACCTGTGAAGGGACCGGGGGAAAGCAGCGGTCTTACGCCGGCTCCGGCCGACCCGACGGAGTTCGGGGCTGAGCCCCTGTTGTCCGGCGCATTCCCGGCCGTTGATCTGTCTCCGAGGAAAACAGTAGTCGAACGAGCGTAACGCCGATGCGCCGTCTGCGTTCATCGGGGAAGCCGCGCCTCCCCGAATGAACGCTGTGCTTTTCGATTTATGCTTCGACGATAAACCATCCGCGCATTTCCAAATGCAGCGGCCCGCAGAAATAGGAGCAGAACATGGCGAATTTGCCCGGTTTGTCGGCGACAAACTCGAAAATTACCGATTTGCCCTGCGGCACGCCCCAGTTCGTTTGCAGACCGTATTCATTGATAATAAAGCCGTGGACCGGTGCAGGATCGTTGGTCAGCCCTGTGGCTTTGTCGATGTTTGTCAGAATGACGCGCACCTTATCGCCTTTTTTCACCGTGACGGTTTCGGGTTTGAAGCCGTAGCTGAACTCCTGCAGGCGGATTTCCACCACGCCGTCGGGGGTTTTCGATACTCCGGGGGCGCCCTTGTCCTCGGGAACCAACCTTGCCTTCACATTGGGGTCTTTGTGCGGCGCCCAGAGGGAGGCGTGTCCTTCCGGGGGCAGTTTGGCGTTCAGGTATCCGAGTACGGCGTCCGCCTTGATTATTTTCGCGTTATGCGGCTCCGGCACGGTCGGGGCTCTGGCAATGACTTCGTCTTTGGCCAGATCTATAAGTTCAACATTGGTCGGATCCTGATTGGAAATGGATCCCGCAAAAAGCCCCGTAGAGTATTTGTTCCATACAGTAATGTATTTGCTGTCGGGCGTTATCTGCAGGTGCCCCGGCCGATAATGGACGGGGATTTTTTTCACCATGGTCATTGTTCCGAGGTCGATTTTTGCTACGGCATTGTCGACGAACAACGTTGTGTACGCCCATTTTCCGTCATTGGTAAAAACGGTATGCAGCGGCCCCGGCGCGGGGCTCTTGTTGAATCCCGCAACGGCCGGCGTCAGGTCGATCTCTTTGACCACTTCCATTGTTGCGATGTCGATGATCGGTATATTACCGGAAAGTTTGCCCGCTACAAAAGCAAGTTTTCCGTCAATGGTCAGGTCTATGCCGTGCGGGTTTTTCCCGGCGGGAATAAATTTGACGCGTTTGAAATTGTCCGCGTCGATCACATGGACGCCGGAGCGATAATAGTCGGTGGCCAGACAATATTTTCCGTCATGCGTGACCAAAAGATAGTCCGGGGCCGATTCCTGCCCGTCGGAGACGTCGATGACCTCGACCTTGCCGCTTGCAATGTCGATTTTGGCCATTTTACCGGACAGTTCGCCCGTGGCGAAAAGGGTTTTGCCGTCCGGCGTTATGGCGATGTGGTGAGGACCGAACGGCGCGGGGATGTTGATCTTGCGGACAAGCTCCTGCGTAGCGATGTCCACAATCCCGACGGAGGAGTCGCCTTTGTCGTTTATGAAAACATATTGCCCATCGGGAGTCCCGTTGGTGCCCGGCTGGTTGGACCCGGAAAAGACCGGCTCATGGGTGTCGACCCCGACGGGAATCAGTTTGAGGGTTTGCAGGCTGGGCAGGCCGATAACCTGCAGCGTTCCGGAAATACCGCCGGATGCAAAAATGACGTAGTCATCTTTTGCGTTAAGTTGCGCGGCTCCGCCCGGCAGGGCCGCTGCTTGCGCTTCCAATCCCGCCGTCACCGCAAAAAGCATTACCAGCAATTTTACGGCTGCTTTCACAATTTTTACATTTTTCATACTCGCGTTCTCCTTCATACCGCTGCAACAATCGGTATGCTTTTGCGAAGCAATGTCTCTGTACCTTGTGTTGTGCATTTGCCCTGCCCGACAGTATGTATATCGCCGACTTTTTTATCGCTTTACCTCCTTTTTATCGCTCACTTCTTTCGAGAAAGAAATGCAGATACTTCGTGCCTTTCCGCTTCATTAAGCGGAATTACAGACATAATCGTTGTTTGGCTGACAATTTGCGGATTGATGATAACACGCTCAATATAAGCTCTGTTTGCCCTTGCACCGATTTGCGTCAAATCGGGTGCCATAAATCCGCCTTTCCCGTCTATCGAATGGCAAAGCATGCAGAATTTACCGAAAATCTCCCGCCCTGCCGTGATTTGTTCCCCGGTAATCGGGGGCAGGACAATCTTGTCGGCATGAGACTCGTCTTCCACAACGGACAGTGCCGTCAAGGCAACAACGGCAACAACGCCGGCCAGGCTGAGCGCGGCGACACACGGCCGTTTTCTGATATCCGTCGTCGTACTCGTGTCGAGGAACGGCAGCAGCATAAGCAACGTCAAGGTCAAGGCGGGGAGAAAAAAAGTGCCGACGACGACAAGCGAACCTTCGAAATATTTCAGCAGTTGAAAATAAAATAGAAAATACCATTCCGGCCGGGGCACATAGGTTGTGTCGCCGGGATCGGCCATTTCCTCCAACGGCGCCTGCCACATGTACGCGGCAAGCACAGTTGCCGCGAAAACCGCCAGGGCGGCGACAGCTTCGACGAACAGATGGTTCGGGTAAAAGGGGCTGCGGTTGTCGGCCTGCGTTGCGGAAGGCGCTTCCCTGTTCATCAAAACTTCCTTGTTACAGCGGGCAGGAAATCCCCTGACGGCGCACCATAAAGAAGTGGGCCGCCAGAAAAATCATCAGGAACGCGGGCAAAAACATGACATGGATAACGTAAAAGCGAACCAACGTGAGCATACCCACTTCGCTCCCGCCGCGCAGTACCGCAGCCGAAAAATTGCCGACCAGAGGAATGCTTTCGACCATGTTCACGCCGACAGTCGTCGCCCAATAGGCTTTTTGGTCCCACGGCAGCAAATAGCCGGTAAAACAGAAGCCCATGACGGTCAACAAAAGCACGATGCCGACAATCCAGTTCAATTCGCGCGGATTTTTGTACGACCC
>JAITDR010000184.1 GCA_031282465.1 Desulfovibrio sp. | reverse complement strand
CGCAGCTCGGCCGTTTCATCGCGCAGGCGCTGTATTCTTGTCTCATCCACAGGGGCGTCGTTGGCCTGATCGCGCTCAAGCGCCGCCGACTCGCGTTCACACGCCTGCACGGCGCGCTCCGTGTCTTCGAGAACGCCGGGTTTGACGCTGAGGCTCATTTTGACCTTGGCGCAGGCGGTATCCATGAGGTCTATCGCCTTGTCGGGCAGATAGCGTCCGGTGATGAAACGATGCGACATTTCCACGGCGGCGGTCACGGCATCGTCGCGGATGAGCACGGAATGCGCGGTTTCATAGCCGGTGCGCAGGCCGCGCAAAATCAGCGCGGAGGAGCGCAGGTCCGGCTCCTCGATGTCGACGAGCTGGAAACGGCGCGCAAGGGCGGCGTCCTTTTCGAAATATTTCTTGTATTCCTTCCAGGTAGTAGCGGCGCAGGTGCGCAGTTCGCCGCGCGCCAGGGCGGGCTTGAGCAGGTTGGCCGCGTCCGAGCCGCCGGCCTGCCCCCCCGCACCCACAAGCATGTGCGCCTCGTCGATAAACAGAATGACGGGTTTGACGCTGCCCTTGATTTCGTCAATCACGCCTTTGAGCCGGCGCTCAAATTCGCCCTTCATGCCCGCGCCGGCTTCCAGAAGTCCCATATCCAGGGATTGCAGGGAAACGCCGAGCAGGCTCTGCGGCACGTCCCCTTCCACGATGCGCTTGGCGAGGCCTTCAATGACCGCGGTTTTGCCCACACCGGCCTCGCCCACGAGAATGGGATTGTTTTTGCGCCGCCGCGCGAGAATAGTCAAGATATTGCGCAGTTCCGCATCGCGCCCGAAAACCGTGTCGATCTTGCCCGCGCGCGCCTTGGCCGTGAAATCCTCGCAGTATTGGGCGACAAAGCCTTGGGCCGCGCCGCCGGCCGCGGCTGCCGCGCCTGCCTCGCCGCTCGCCGTATCCGGCGCGTCCGGCGTGTTTTCGCAGGAGTTCGCGGTGAGCATGGAAAAATTGCGCGTCGCCTCGTCGCGGTTGATTTCCGCAAAAGCAGGCGCCTGCGCGCTCTGGGCGTAATAGCCGGGCCGCCTGGCGTAGGCGAGCAGCACAGCCACGGAACGGACGGCGGTCTGCTTAAGGTCCACCGAAGCAATGAGCCAGGCCGTTTCCAGAAGCTCGATCAGCAACGGGGAAAAGCCCGGGCGGGCGGAATTGCCGCTCTTGAAAGCATCCAGCGAACGGGTAAGGTTTTGGATTGCCGCCGCGCGGTCCACACCGTAGTGCCCGATCAGCAAAGCACTATCCGCATCCTTGTTTTCAAGACACTTGAGCAGAAGATGCTCGGCCGCGACTTCATAGTGCGTTCTGCCGACAGCCAGTCCGGCCGCATCGTACAACGCGCGGGTGCAGAAGGAATTGCATTTCTCAAGCAGGCTCTTGACGTCTACACCGGTCATGGCTTCGCCTCTCTGTAAAAACGGGGAGTACTACTCCCCGTTTTTCATGATGGATGTGTGGATTACGAAACGGCGTTACGCCTTCCAGTCGTCTACGAATTCAATATTGCCGTCGTTGTAAGTCCAGGTGATCTTGGAATAGGTAAAGGAAACGTCTTCCATATCGCTGTAGGGTTTGTTGTCCGGCAGGAAGGTCAGGGGAGTAAATTCCTTCAGGTTCACCACAATGGCTTCCTCAAGCTTGATGGTGAAGTATTTTTCTTCCGTGCCGTCCGGTTTGATACGGTATTGGTCGAGGGTCACGGTCAACTGTTCACCGGTGCAGCAAGCCTTGAAGAGTTTGGGACTGGCATTGTCCTTGTGCTTGGTGATGAGGAAGGGATGGTGAATGCGCTGCCCCGTCGGCAGGCCGGTATGGGTGTCTTTGGGGATCTCGACGTTATGGTCGATGCCGTAGACGATTATTCTATCTTTCTTATCCCCGCCCTGCGGGCAATCACCCTTGATCTCGCCCTGGCTTTTACCTTCAACTTTAACGTATGCCGTCAATGCCATGGTACATCTCCTTGTACATTTTAGAATTGATAAGAAAAATTATTCCTTGTCGAGTTTGCCGACCAACGACAAGGTAAAGGACGACCCCATGTATTTGAAATGGGGGCGGGCTTTCAAAGTTACTGAGTACCAGCCGGGTTCTCCCGCCACATCATCAACTTCTATATGAGCCATGCGCAGGGGACGTTTGCTGCGCGTGACCGGATCGGGGTTATCCATTTCGGTCACATACTGGCTGAGCCACTTGTTCAGTTCCCTTTCGAGGTCGGCGCGTTCCTTCCACGTCCCGATGTTCTCGCGCTGAATGACTTTGATATAGTGGGCCAGGCGGTCCATAATCATCATGTAGGGCAGTTCCGTGGAGAGGCGGAAATTGGTTTCGGCCTCCTTGCCTTCGGGGGTGTTGGGGAACACCTTCGGGGCCTGGCAGGAATTGGCGGAGAAAAAGGCAGCGTTGTCCGAGCCTTTGCGCATGGTCAGGGCGATGAAGCCTTCCTCGGACAGTTCGTATTCGCGGCGTTCTGAAATCAGCACCTGCGTCGGTATCTTGGTCTGGGTCTGGCCCATGGATTCAAAGTGGTACAGCGGCAGGTCTTCCACGGCGCCGCCCCCCTGGGGGCCGATGATGTTGGCGCACCAGCGGTACTTGGCGAAAGAGTCCGTCATGCGGGCGGCCAGAGCGAAGGCGGCGTTGCCCCAGCAAAAGTCCGCCGTCCTGCCGGCATCTTCGGTGAAATTAAAGCTTTTGACCGGTACGGTGTCTTCGCCGTAGGGCAGGCGCAGCAGGAATTTCGGCAGGGTAAGGGCCACGGAACGCGCGTCCTCGGATTGCCGGAAGGAACGCCATTTGTCGTAGAGCGGGCCCTCGAAAATGCTGTGCAGGTCTTTCAGATTGGGCAGCCCTTCCCAGGAGTCGAGGCCGAAAAAACGCTTGCCCGCGGCGGCGATGAAGGGAGCATGGGCCATGGTGCTCACCGAGGCCGCATACTGCAGCAGCTTGATGTCCTGCGGGCCGGGGCCGAAGTCGTAGTTCGCCACTACCGCGCCCACGGGCTGGCCGCCGAACTGCCCGTATTCCGCCGTGTACAGATGTTTGTACAGGCCCGATTTCACCACTTCCGGAGCATCCTCAAAGTCCGCGAGCAGATCGTCCTTGGAGACGTTCAGCATTTCGACTTTGTTGTTTTGCCGGAAGTCCGTCTTGTCCACCAAGTATTTCAGCGACCGCCACGAGGATTCTATCTTGCGGAATGCCTCGTTATGCATGATCGCGTTGACCTGAAGGGAAATTTTTTTATCCACCTCGGCTATCATGTCGTCCACAAGATTGGGGGAAATCTTGGCTTCCGGCTTGACGACGACGATTTCTTTCAAAAAAGCCTGCAAACCCGCACGCGTGACTGAATAGCCCACATCGTCCGGCTTGAGTTTGGAAGCCTCTATGATTTCGTCCAGAAGATTGGGGGCCGCTGCGGCAGCGTTTTGCGCGTTTTCCGCCTGTTCCTGGGACATCGTTACAGTCTCCGGTGTTTGTTATTTATTTCCTGTCGTTGCAGTCATCCTTACTTACGGGCATCACCGGCCGGTTCGTCAAGGCCGAGGGCGCTGAGAAGTTGCGATCTGGCCGCGTCGTCCTTGATCACTTCCTGCACTTTCTTGCGGAAATCGGGGATATTGGACAAGGGTCCTTTAAGGGCCTTCAGGGATTCGCGCAGCTTGAGCAGTTGCGCGAGTTCCGGCACCTGGGCCGCCACGGCGTCCGGCTCGAAGTCCTTCATGCTTTGGAAAGAGAGCTTGACGGGCATGCCGACATCTTTTTCGTCGGTCAGCTTGTTGTCCACGTTGATTTGCAGCCCGACATTCTGCGCTTTCAGGACATCGTCGAAATTGTCCTTGTCCACGGACACGGGCGCGCGGTCTTCCAGAGGCCGGTCATCGGGCTTGTCGGTGAAATCCCCGAGCACCATGACCTTGAAGGGAAGTTCCACTTCAGCCTGGGCGTCTCCGGTAGCGGGCTTGTACACGATGTTGACGCGCTCTTTGGGCGCCACGGAACCTTCTTTTGCCATGAGCCTTTCCTCGCGGTTACAGGATGGAAGGGAGCGACCGTCCGCGCGTCGGCCCGAGGTGAACACGGCCGCCCGGCTCAAGGGTAATGCGCGCGCAGACGGGATCGGGCGGCACGGCCGGTCAGCCCAGGGTGAGTACGGTGGCCTGGCTGGGGGCGATGCAGGCACCCACGGAATTGGGCAGCACGGCCAGGCAGTTCTGCCCGGTCACGCTCGTCAGCCGCTGTGCCGGAGCGCCGCCGACCATAATCGTAAAGCAGCCCACATCGTACGAAGTCTGGCCGGACATCATGTGCGAAACAGCGCCCAGCAGCACTCCCGCCTCATCACCCATGCTGACGAGGCCTTTGGACATCATGTTCAGCGCCGGTGTGCATTCCACAAGCACATTGGGCACCACGGGCGCGGTGGCGGCACTCACGGCGGTGTTGGGATAGGGCATCGGCACGACGGCCGGCCCGACGGGGGTGAGGCACACGTCCGGAAAAGCCAGATCCGTTCCCGGTCCCATACTCAGCATAAACATTGTACATCACCTTTTTTGTCTCAACCGACTATATCACTTCTTTTGCCTCAGCCGAGTTGAATAAGTTTGGCGTCGGTGCGGGCTGTTTCTTCCGCCAGGGTGAGCTTGTTTTTGCTCATCACGGTGACGGTGTCTTCAGCGAGCAATGTAGAGCTTCCGGCCCGCGTTTCATCTACGCCTTCCACCATACGGCGCGACGTGCCGAGGCATTGTGTAAGTGAGGCAAAAACGGACAGTACAGACTTGCCGAAGCTGTACAGCGTGTTGCAGCAGATGTCAATGGAGTTTGCGACGCTTTTGACGGACAGGGCGCGCAGGTCGCAGTTTTGCGCCGTCACGCCGAGGTCCTCCGCATGCAGGCGCATGCTCCGTCCGCTTTGCAGATCGAGGCTGTCCGCGCAACGCAGGATCAGGTTGCCGGGGCATTCCAGGGTGCTGTGCGCCGGCAGACGGAGGCGGGCGTCGCCTGAGCGGAACAGCACGGCGAGGACGACCTGCATCTCGTCTTCCAGGCAGGCGAGGAGTACCGTGTCGCCTTTCTGCGGCTGCAGGAGACAGCTTGCGGCGGTACGGGCCGTGTACGCTCTGTTGCCGCAGAGCACGCGCAGAGCGGGAGCGCGGGTATCGGCCGCGGCGGCATAGGCGGGCGCGTCCAGCACTTTGCCCGTCACGAGGCGGGCGTCCGGGGCGGCATAGAATTCTGCTGTCTGGGCCATGGTATTTCCTTGTAATGGTATTACCGTGCTCCGGTATTGCTGCAGTTTTATTACGGACAGGTATATTGCCGGTGTCACGTTGTTTTTTTCTACAGAAAGTGCCGGTCCGATGCAAGGCCGTAATTTTTCTGCCTCCGCTTGAGGGGAAGCGTACTTTCAGCGTTGAATCGCCCTAATGTCGGTGCGCTGCACGGCGGAGTTCCTCCTCTTTTCCTTCAAGTTCGGTGAGTTTAAGGTTCGCGCCTTCAAAGCCGGTATTGCCGATCACCATGTTTCGGAGATTCGCGGCGAAGAGTACGGCTCCGGCAAGTTCCGCGCCCGTCAGGCGGCATTTGCGCAACGCGCCGTTGCGCAGGTCCGTGCCGGACAGGTCGGCGCCGGACAGGTCGCACTTGATGAAACGGCAGCCCGTGGCCTTCAGCCCGTCCAGGCGCGCGCGGCTCAGGTCGCACTGCGTGAACAGGGCATCTGCAGGGCAGGCGCCGTAAAAATCCGTTCCGACAAAACGGCTCATGCGCAGGGAGGCCTCGCGGAGATCCGCCCCGTAAAAATCCGCGCCGGAAAAGTCCGCGTCCCCGTCTGAGCGGAGTTTGCGCAGATCCGCCCCGGCAAAGGAAAGGCCGGCGCAGGACGCCCCCTGAAAGAGGCATTCGTGAAGCACCGCATCCTCAAAACGCGCCCCGCCGAGCAGGGTTTTCCGGAACAGGCACTTGAAGGCGCGCGCCTTGCGGAAATCCGCCCCGGCGGCCCGCGTCCCGCCGAACGCGCACAGGGAGAGCGTTGTTTCTCTGAAGCGCGCCCCCGTGAGGTCGGCCTTGTCGAATGAGCAGAGCTTTATGTCGGCGTTGTCGAAAACTGCGCCCGCGGCGTCGCATGCGCCGAAGGTCGTCAGTTCCATAGATGCGGACGTGCAGTCGGCCTTGCGCAGTACGGCCTTTTGCAGCACGGCCTGCATAAAGCGCGCTCCGCGCAGGTCGGCTCCCGTAAAGTCCGCGCCGTCCGCAACGGTGAAAGTGAAGTTCGTCCCCCGCATGATGCAGCCGTTGAATTTCGTTCCGGTGCAGACGGCGTGGCTCAGGTCCGCACCGGAAAAGTCCAGGCCGGAAAGGTCGAGCCCGCGGAGGTTTTTTCGAGCCAGGTGTCGGCCGGCGGCCGACATGGCCTGCACTTCCTCGCGGGTGGGTTTTTTCAGGGCGTTCGGGTCCATGCCCGCGGCTGCGAAGGCTGCCTTGACGTCTTCCGGCAAATCGCCTTTGCCGAGGGCGGCGAGCTTTGCCGCGCCTTCTGCGTGCAGTTTGTCCAGAGGAGCGAGTTGTTCGCCCAGCCCGCGCATTGTCTTCACAGCCTCGGCGAGGGCTGCCGGCAGTCCGGCGCGTCCTTGCGGGTGGGGCTCGGCGGGCATCTTTGCCCTCAAGTCCTCAATGCGCGAGACGGCCTGTTTGAACACTTCGGCGATGTTCACCGGGCCGGGCGGAGGTTTGAGCCGGGCTGCTCCGGCAAAGGCGGCTTCGACTTCGGCAAAGGCTTTTCCGGGAGCGTTCATGCGTTGCAGGACGGCGATCGTCTGTTCCTTTGCCTTGGCCGATTCACGTGAAAGCATCGTTTGCGGGTCGGGGAAATGCGCCCGTATCTCGTTGATCAGGGTGTCGATGCGGCCCTGTATCTCTTCTTTCGAGGGCAGGGGCAGGTTCAGGGTAAAGGGTTGCGGCGGCCCGTCTCCGGGGGGCAGGGGGCCGGCGAAGTCGTGCCTGCGGGCGCTTTCCGGCGGCAGCAGGTCCAGAAGCAGGGGGCGCAGGCGTTTTCCTTGCCCGGCCAAGGTCAGGACGTGGGGGCAGCCTTCCGGCAGGTAAAGGGGGAGGGCGGCCGGGCAGGCCGCGGCCCACGGGGCGAACAGGGCTTTGCCCTGCGCTCCGGGCGGCAGGATGACGAGCAGGGGCAGTCCGCCTTCGGCGGGCAACAGGGGGGGCAGGTCGGGGACGGCCGCGAGGGCGGCCGGGTCCGGGGCGACGACGATACGGCAGAAATCGCCTGCTTCCTGTTCGGCGAAAAGAGCGGACAGGTCTTCCGGCGCAACGCACACCGCCTCGTCCGGGCAGGAGGCCGGCAGGGAGAGGGGGCGGGTGTCGGAGCCGGGGACGAGGAACACGGCAGCGGCATCCGCGCCCGGACCGCGCAGCAGTTCGGCATCCGGCGCGTTCCGGTCGCTCAGGGGATAGATGCGCAGGGCGACGAGCACCTTGCCGTCGAAACGGGGCACATAGAGCCCGGCGGGCATGGTGAAGGAGGGACCCGACGGCAGTCCCCAGTCCTCGGGCTTTTCTTCCCGCGCCTCGGCGGCGTAGCCCATCCAGGCGTTATCGGGGGTTTTTTCTTCAAAGCCCAAGGCGACAAGGCGGGCAAGGAGGGCATCGTCGCGGCGCAGGGCGCGGCGCGCGGC
>JAITDR010000174.1 GCA_031282465.1 Desulfovibrio sp. | reverse complement strand
GACGGGACGCTGCGCAAGGACGGCCTGCCGTTTTCCTTTACGCTCCTGACCAATCAGGGCAACGAACAGCGCATCAAGACGGCGGTAATCATCCGGAGCATGTTGGAAAAACTGGGCATTGAGGTGAAAATACGCAGCGTGGAATGGGCCGCGTTCCTCAAACAATTTGTCATGCCCGGGCATTTCGACGCCGTGATTCTGGGGTGGACCCTGCCCCAGGACCCTGACGGCTACGATGTCTGGCATTCTTCCCGCCGCGACGGAGGACTGAACTTTGTCGGCTACGCCGATGCCGAAGCCGATGCCTGCCTTGAGGCCGCGCGTTCCACGCTGGACCGGGCCGAACGCAAAAAATATTACGACCGTTTTCAGGAAATCCTGCACCGCGACCAGCCGTACTGCTTTCTTTACGTTCCCTATGACCTCACTGCCGTGCAGCGGCGCTTTCGCGGTATAGACCCGGCTCCCGCGGGCGTGTTTCACAACGTCGAGCAGTGGTGGGTTCCTCTGGACGAGCAACGTTACAGGATAAGCGCGCAATGATCGGCATACAGGAGATATTGGACAAGATGGGCGAGTTCCACGGCCCCGAGCAGCTTGAGCTGGTGCGCAAGGCGCACGCTTACGCCGCCGCCGCCCACACGGGACAGACGCGCCGCTCCGGGCAGCCCTATCTCTCCCACCCCATGGCCGTTGCCTATTCCCTGGCCTCCATGCGCATGGACGGCGCCACGGTGGCCGCCGGACTCCTGCACGACACCGTGGAAGACACCAAAGTAACCATCGACGATATAGTCGAAAACTTCGGGGAGGATGTGGCCGATCTGGTGGACGGCGTGACCAAGATCAGCATGCTCAACTTCGACAGCAAGGAAGAACGTCAGGCGGAAAATATACGCAAGATGATCCTGGCCATGAACGAGGATTTGCGCGTGCTTTTCGTGAAACTCGCCGACCGCCTGCACAATATGCGTACCCTGGAATACCTGAGCGCTGAACGACAACGCAGTATCGCCCAGGAAACCATGGATATTTACGCCCCTCTCGCCAACCGCCTGGGCCTGCACCGCGTCAAGCTGGAACTCGAAGACCTCAGTTTCCGCTACCTGCATCCCGATGCCTACAACCACATCACGGAATGGATAGCAAAACACAGGGCTGCCGACACAGAGTACATTCAGGATGTCATCGGCATCATGCATGCCGTCCTGGAAGAAAACGGCATCACGGCCCGCCTCAAAGGGCGCATAAAACAGATATACAGCATCTACCGCAAAATGCACGCCCAGAGCCTCAGCCTGGATGAAATGCACGACATCGTCGCCTTCCGGGCCGTAGTGAAGGACGTGAAAGACTGCTATGCCGCGCTCGGCTTGGTACACGCCGCCTGGAAGCCGGTGCCGGGCCGTTTCAAGGACTACATCTCCATGCCCAAGGCCAATATGTACCAGAGCCTGCACACCACCGTGGTCGGCCCCAAGGGCGAGCGCATGGAAGTACAGATACGCAGCGAGGCTATGGACAATCTGGCGGAAAACGGCGTGGCCTCGCACTGGCTGTATAAAGAAGGCGGGCGCATCAAGGCCGGGGACATCCGCGAGTTCAACTGGCTTCGGGAGATTCTGGATTGGACCAAACTGGAAAGCGACTCCCGGGAATTCATGCGTTCCCTGCGTTTCGGCCTGTTCAAGGACGAAATCTACGTTTTCACGCCGAAGGGCAAGGTGCTGGAGCTTCCGGAGAACGCGACGGCCGTGGATTTCGCCTATCAGGTCCACACCGAGGTAGGCAATCACTGCGCCGGCGGCAAAGTGAACGGAAGACTCGTCCCCTTGTCCACGCCGCTCAAAAGCGGAGACACGGTGGAAATCATCACCGCCGCCAACCGCCGGCCCAGCCGGGACTGGCTGAAATTCGTCAAAACAGCCAAGGCCCGCACCCGTATCCAACACTTCCTCCGCACCGAAGAAAAAGCGCGCAGCATTTCCCTCGGCCGCGAACTGCTGGAAAAGCAGGGCCGCAAGCTGGGCTTCAGCGTGCAGAAAGCCGTCAAGGACGGTTCGTTGCTGAAGGCGGCGCTGGAACTGAATTTCAGGGACGTGGACGGCCTGATTTCGGCCGTCGGCTATGCCCGCCTCACCCCGCGTAAAGTCCTGAACGTCCTGCTGCCCAAACCCGAAGAAAAACGCGATGAAGACAAGACGGCAACGGCGCACGAAGAGGCCGGAAACCGGCCCAAGGCGGACGAAAAAGCCGACGCCATCGTCATCAAGGGCGTGGACGACATGCTGGTGCGTTTTGCCGGGTGCTGCAATCCCGTGCCGGGCGATGCCGTTATCGGCTACATCAGCCGCGGGCGGGGGGTGGCCGTGCATACCGCCGACTGCCCGACCGTTACCCGCATGGAGCCGGAACGCCTGATTGCCGTCCATTGGGCGGGCAGCGGCGAGGCGCAGCCCTTCCCGGCGCGCATCCGCGTGCTGTGCAAAAACGAGCGCGGCGTTCTGGCCAAGATTGCCGGGGTCATGGAACACTCCGGGGTGAACATCGACTCGGGAACGTTCCGCTCCAACGTCGACGGGCGAACCGAGCTGGAAATGCTGATTGAAGTCGCCGACGTGGCTCAGCTTCTTTTCAC
>JAITDR010000123.1 GCA_031282465.1 Desulfovibrio sp. | reverse complement strand
ATAATCATACAGCGCTCCACCACGTTTTCCAACTGCCGGATGTTGCCGGGCCACTCGTAGCCGGAAAGAAGCTCCAGCGCCTCCGGGCTGAAGGTCTTGCGGGGCAGGTTGTTGTCCGCCGCCGCCTTTTCCGTGAAATGGGCCAGAAGCAGCGGAATGTCCTCGCGCCGCTCGCGCAGAGGAGGCAGCACCATATGCACTACGTTCAGCCTGTAATACAGGTCTTCTCGAAACCTGTCCGCCTCAACTTCACGCTGTAAATCTTTGTTGGTGGCCGAGACTACCCGGATGTCCACCTCAATTTCCTCGGAACCGCCGACACGCTCGAACTTGCGCTCCTGCAGCACCCGCAGGAGCTTGACCTGAAGTTCGGGAGGCAGTTCGCCGATTTCATCCAGAAAGAGGGTGCCGCCGTGCGCCAGTTCAAAACGTCCGCGGTGCAACGCCACAGCGCCCGTAAACGAGCCTTTTTCGTGTCCGAAAAGTTCGCTTTCCAACACGCCGGGATTGAGGGCCGCGCAGTTGACGCTGATGAACGGGCCGTCCTTGCGCGGCGAGGCGAAATGCACGGCCCTGGCTACAAGCTCCTTGCCCGTGCCTGATTCCCCGCTGATAAGAATGGTGCTCTTGGCGGGCGCGGCCCTGTCCACCACAGCCAGCACATTGCGTATCCCCTTGCTCTTGCCGATTATCCGATGCAGTCCGTACTGTTCTTCCAGGTTCTCATGCAGCAGGCGGTATCGCCTGTGTACCCCCGCCAGCTCGGCGGCGTTCTGCACCGAAAGCAGCAACTCGTCGTTGGCAAAGGGCTTGGCGATATAGTCGAACGCCCCCATTTTCATAAGACCCACTGCGCTTTCAATAGTGCCGAACGCGGTCATCACCAGCACGGGAACATGCGGATAATCCCGCTTGACATGCGTCAGCACGTCCTTGCCCGACAGCTTGGGCATCTTCATGTCGGTGATGACGACATCCACCTCGGACTCGTCCAGAAAGGCCAGGGCGCTTTCCGGGTCGCTCAGGGCCGTTACCGAATATCCGGCGTCCAGCAACAGGCTTTCCAGAACCAGCAGGTAGTTCTTTTCATCGTCAATGAGCAGAATTTCGATTTGTTCCGTGGACATCGGCGCTTTTCATCCTTGGGAATCCGGCGCGGCAGCGCCGGGCAGCGTCACGCGCACCACGGCTCCGCCTTCCGGAGCATTGGACAGTTCCAATCTGCCGCCGTGGCTGCCGATAATGTTGGCGACTATGGGCAGGCCGAGGCCGGTGCCGCCGTCCTTGGTCGTAAAAAAGGGATCCAGCACTTTGTCCATGTATTCCTGCGGAAAACCGGGACCCGAATCCCGAAAGGTCAACAGCACGCCGGGGACGGCATTGCCGGCGCCGGGCGTCCGGCGTATGTCTATACTCAGAACGCCGCCGCTTTCCATGGCCTGCAGGGCGTTGCTCATGATATTGTAAAAGGCCCGGTACAGGAGATCCTTGTCGCCCGGCACAAAGGCGCCGTCCGCGTCTCCCGAGCGCAGCACGGCGACTTCACGCGCGTTGATCTCCGGCGTCAAAAAGGTCAGCGCCTGGGTAATCACCCGCTCGACACCCACACTGTCCTGCACCGGCTGCCTGGGCCGCGCGTAATCAAGAAAATCACTCACGGTGCGCGTCAGCCGCCGCGCCTCGTCATAAATGGCCCGCAGAATCCTGGTCGAGCCGTTCTTTTCTTCTCCGGCGCGGTTGAGCAGAAACTCGGCGCTGGAGGAAATAATGCCCAGAGGGTTGCGTATTTCGTGCGCAATGCCGGCCACAACACGTCCCATACCGGCCAGCTTCTCATGCTGGTGCAGTTCGTTCAACAGCCGCTGCTCTTCCGCCGTGCGCAAGGCTATGGCCCGCTCCGCGCGACGCACAAGAAGAAGCAGCAGAGCCATGAGCATGCCCGACCCGAGCAGCGTCACCGCCAGCACAAGCTGCTGAAAATGCACGGAACTTTCCATGTCCTGCGTGATGTCCTGCGAAAATTCCAACACCCCCATGTTCGCGCCGAAATCGCCGAGCCGGCTGAGACGCTCGGCCGCCCCCGTCGGCGCCGACGGATTGAGACGCTCGGCTACGCGCAAAAGCTCGCTCAACTCGGAAGGACCAAGCCGCTCGGGCGCACGCATACGGTATGTGGTGCGCATGCGGTACGTATCCGACGGCAGCGACAACCTGAAAAAAGCCGAATGATAGGGCAACGCGGCGTCAATGTCGAAAACAGGCCCTTCGGCCTTGACCGCAAGGTCCACAGAGGGCGACGCCAGATCGTTCTTGCCCGGCTCGTCCTTGTTGGTGGAATACGTCACCGTGTGATCGCCGGCAAAAATACGCAGGTCGTCCACCTGCAAATCCTGGATGATGGACTGGACAATCTGGTCAAGCTGCCTGGACTGCTCCGGCTCACGCAACGCTATGGGCCCGTAAAACAGTATGGTCGGCAGAGAAAAGCGGCGGTATATCTGGTTGTTGAGGTTGGAAGCAAGCAACGAGGCAAAGTCGCGGTTTTTCCTGATCAACGTGTCGCGGGCAGTGTTGCCGAGATATATGGAAACGGCCACGGACAAGGCCACTGTGAGGACCATGGCCACAAAGGCCAAGGAACGCACCACGCCGAAGCTGCGGCCCGCCGAAAGCGCCTCGCTCGCAGGCACGCTGTCGGGAAATTTGTCGTTCCGGTCCATAGGCCTCCGGCGGCCGGGACTCTGTCCCGGACCCTGCCGGGGGAAATGATTTCCCCCGGACCCCCTCATCCGCCCCTCGCTACGCTCGGGACGGACGGCCTTGGTTCACAACGCTGTTTCGTCCCCGCCCCGGTTCAGGACAAATATTCCCCTCAGGCAGGCTGAACGGCCGCGCTCCGGGGGAACACGGCCGTTGCATGCAATACATGAGCCCGGCTATTTTATTTCGACTTCCGCGCCGGCTTCCACAAGCTGCTTTTTGGCATCTTCGGCCTTGTCCTTGGCCACGGCTTCCAACAGCGTGGAGGGCGCGCCGTCCACTTTGTCTTTGGCCTCCTTGAGACCGAGTGCGGTCAGTGCGCGTACCACCTTGATGACGGCAATCTTGTTGGCGCCGATGCTCTTGAGGATGACGTCGAATTCCGTCTTTTCCTCCTCGACCGGTGCGGCGGCAACCGGAGCAGCCGCCGCGGCGACGACCGGAGCAGCAGCCGAAACGCCGAATTTTTCCTCAAGTTCCTTGATAAACTCCGACAGTTCAAGAACCGTCATGTTGGCAATGAAATCGACGACTTGTTCCTTGGTAACGGACATGGAAATTCTCCTTGGCTTTGTCGGGCAGGTCTACGCCGCTTTCTTTTCTTCTATGGCTTTGAGGGCGTAAAGCATGCCGCGGATGATTTCGGCGAAAAGCGACACAAAGTTTCTCGGCACCGCGTTCATGGTACCGAGGAGTCCAGCGAGCAGTTCCTCGCGTCCCGGCAGTTTGGCCAGGGCATCGATCTGCTCGGCGCTCAGGCATTTGCCTTCAAGGCTGCCGTGGCGCAACGTCAATTTTTTGCTGGTCTTGGCGAAATCCGCCATCGCCTTGGCGATGGAAACAGGATCTGCCGCCCC
>JAITDR010000108.1 GCA_031282465.1 Desulfovibrio sp. | reverse complement strand
GCGGGGCGTGCGCCGGAGGCGTCCGCCGAACACAACCGTGAAACCGCGCGTATGTCTTTCGTCGCGCCGGCCGTTGTTGTGCCGTCCGACATAGAACTGCCGCCCGAACGCAGCGCCCTGATCATCAGCGGCGGCAATGCCGGGGGCAAGACCGTCTGTTTGAAAAGCGCGGGACTGATCGCCCTGATGAGTCTCTGTTCCCTGCCGGTCCCCGTTGCGGCGGGCAGCGTGATGCCGCCGTGGCGCAGCGTCCGGGCCTTTATAGGTGACGCGCAGAGTCTGGAAGAACATGTTTCCACGTTCACGGCCCAGATTGAACGTCTGGCGCGCATCTGGCCGGAGCTGTCCGACGCGGACCTGATCCTGCTGGACGAATTCGGCGCGGGGACCGACCCTTCCCAAGGAGCGGCACTGGCCCAGGCCCTTGTGGACGCATTGACGGAAAGCGGCGCCAAGGTGATGGCGGCCACACATTTTCCGGAACTCAAGGCCTATGCCCTGACGGCACCCGGCGCGCGCGCGGCTTCCATGCTCTTCGACCCGAAAAGTAAAAAACCTCTGTTTCGCCTCGTCTATGACCAGGTGGGCGCGAGCCGCGCCTTGGACGTGGCCCGCGAACACGGTCTGCCGGAAGCCGTGTTGCGCCGGGCGGAACAGTACATATTGCCCGGCGGTGACGACACCGCGGCCCTGATTGAACGCCTGAACGCCCTGGCCGCGACAAAGGCCGAGGAAGCGGCAGCCTTGGGCCGGGAACGGGCCGAACTGGCGGAAATAAAGCGCAAAGCGCGGGAGGAGGCGGCTGCCGAACGCGCCCGTCTTTTCGATTACCTGCGCGCCGAATCCCGTAAAGTGCTGGACGACTGGAAAGCCGGACGCGCCGGGCACAGGCAGACCCTTAAGGAACTCGCGCGGCTGCGCAAGGCCGTCGGCAACGGAAGCGCGCAACGTGCAGCGCGCGCGCCGGTGGATCTCGCCGCCCTTGAACCGCGCGCCAAAGTCCGCCATGTGCCCTGGAAACGCCTCGGCACGGTGCTGGAGATAGACGAACGCAAAAAACGCCTGCGCCTGGATTTCGACGGCGTGTCCCTGTGGGCCGAGGCAGCGGATATCGAGCTTGCGGAGGAGCATGCGCCGTCCGCGCGGAGCGCGGCCGGCGGCGGGAAGCAGCCCTCTCCGGGCACTGCCGGCGGGACGCGCGTCCCCCCGAACGCCTTCGGGCGCTCCGCGCAGAGCGCGGCCGCCTTCTCTTCCGTGCCCTATGCTCCCGTGAGCCTGGACATCAGGGGAGAGTATGCCGATACGGTCACGGGCGGGCTGACCCGCTTTCTCGACCGCGCTGTGGCCGACGGGCGCGGAGAGGTGGAAATCATCCACGGGCGCGGCACAGGCGTGCTGCGCCGTGAAGTACATGCCTTTCTCCGCAACTTTCCGGCCGTGCGCTCGTTCCGCCTCGCCCCCGAAGATCGCGGCGGCGACGGCATGACCATCGTGGAGCTGTGATGTTGTTCGTTTGGAAAAAGCAGGTCGGAGCATATCAACGTTGGTTTTATATGCCTCCGGCGGCCGAAGTCGACCTGAGCCGGCGCAAAGTCGATTATTTCCCCAAGTTGAACCGCTCTAATCGGGGGTGCAGGGGAATCATGCCCCTGCCGGGTCCAGGGCAGAGCCCCGGCCGCCGGAGGCGCATGAAATGAAAAAGTTCGGCTCGGCCGTGCGTGAAATCAAAGCCCGCATCGGCATCGTCGATCTGGTACGGCGCTGGGTGGACCTGCGCCGGGCCGGCAACCGCTGGATCGGCCCCTGCCCGTTTCACCAGGAAAGCAAACCATCCTTTTCCGTCAACGAAGAGGAGGGATTCTTCTATTGCTTCGGCTGTCAGGCGGCGGGGGACATTTTTGATTTTCACAGCCGCATCACCGGGTCGGACTTTCGGGAAAGCTTGGCGCAGCTTGCCGAAGAAGCCGGCGTCGTTTTGGAGGCGTCGTCCGCGCCGGCTGCGGAGCGGGGGGATTTGCGCAAAAACGCCCTGCGCATGCACGACTTCGCCAAGGAGCACTTCCGCCGCAACCTGCTCTCCGAAACGGGCGCGGACTGCCGCGCCTACCTGGAGCGGCGCGGCACGACGCAGGCCGTCGGCGAGAAATTCGAGTTGGGCTGGAGTCTGCCCGGCTGGAACGGCTTGGCCGACGCCCTGCGCCGCGCGGGCTTCAACATGAAACAGGGCGCGGAAGCCGGCTTGCTCAAAACAGGTGAACGCGGAAGCGTGTACGACGTGTTCCGGGCCAGGCTCATCTTTCCCGTCCGCAACACCGCAGGCCGGGTCATAGCCTTCGGCGGCCGCATCATCGGCGATGAAGACGCGGCCAAATACATCAACAGTCCCGATTCCCCGCTGTACAAAAAAGGGGAGAACCTGTTCGGCCTGTACCAGGCCCGCCGGGCCATAGCGGCGAAAAAAACGGCGATTCTCACCGAAGGCTACATGGATACGCTGACCCTGCACCAGTTCGGTTACGACAACGCCTGCGCCGTGCTCGGCACGGCCCTGACCGGCGAACAAACGCGGCGGCTCGGCAACTTCTGTTCCGACATCGAGCTGCTCTTCGACGGCGACGCCGCAGGCCGCAAGGCCGCGTTGCGCGCGTGTACCGTGGTCCTCGGCCGGGGCCTGAACTGCCGCGTGGTATGCCTGCCGGACGGGGAAGATATAGACAGCCTGCTGCACGCGCAGGGAATCGCTGCCTTTGAAGAACTGCGCAGCTACGCCCCGGAGGGTCTGGATTTCTGCATCCGTTCCTTGTCCGCGGCCGCGCCGCGCGAAGCCCTGGACTGGGTGAAAAGCTTCCTTCAGGATGTGGAACAGCCCGAACTTGTGTCCCGTTTCGCATCCCGCCTGTGCCGGGGTCTTGACTTGGATGAAAGGGAACTTAGAAGAAGTTTACCGACGCGTTCCAAAAAACCTTCCTCCGCCGGGGCAGCCGGCGGCCGAGAACCCGGCGGTGTGAGCAGGGACACCCTTGACCGGCGCATCATGAGCTTTGTCGTGCGCTGCCCTCAGCATATACCCGCCCTGCGCGACGCCGGGGTCATGCTGCTCCTCACACAGGATTGGGCCTTGTCCGTCTGGGAAAAGACGGCTTCCTGCGCCCCGGCCTATGACCCGGATGAAGTTTTGAGCAAACTTGACGATAAGGAACGCGAATTCTGGTGGCTGCAACGGGTTCTTGAAGAACCGCTCAGAGATAATCAGGAACGTGAACTGGCGGACCTCTGCAGGACGGCCGCCGCATACTGCGCGGAAAAACAGGACAGGGCCTGCCGTCAGGCCATGCTCGGGCAAAAGGACAAAAATACCTACGACCCCGAGCTGCTCACAGCCCTGAATGAATCCCTGCTGCGCAAAAGAACGCTCGGGAGTGCCGATGGGCAACATTAAAGATATTCAGCAAATCAAGGTTCTCATAGCCAAAGGCAAGCAGGCCGGGTTCCTCACATTTGACGAGGTGAACAAGGCCCTGCCGTCGGAAAGGTCCTCCCCCGAACACGTTGAAGAACTTATCGGCATTTTCGACCAACTTGAAATCGCCATCGTCGATTCCGAGAAGGAAGGAAAGAAAATCGCCGTGCCGGCCGGTGACCAGGATGAGGAAGGCGCAGGCGACGTGGTCCTGGACCTTGTGGAAGACGAAGAAAGCGCCGATTACTCGTCGCGCAGCACGGACCCCGTCCGCATGTACCTGCGCGAAATGGGGGCCGTGCCCCTGCTGGACAGGGACGGGGAAGTGCAGATCGCCAAAAAAATCGAAAACGGCGAGCAGGATGTGCTTTACGCTTTGGTGGAAGTGCCGGTGGCTGTTGAAGAATTGATCAACGTCGGCGAAGATCTCAAGCATAACCGCATCAAGCTGAAGGACGTCGTCAAAACCATAGAAGAAGACGACCAGAGCGAAGATGAGATGAATCAGCGCCAGCGGGTCATCATGCTTCTCGACGAAATCCGCCAGACCTTCAGCAAAAAACGAAAAATCTATACGCGCCTCGACGAATGCTGCACTCTGGAGCGCCGGGTGACTGCCCTGCAGAAAGACATCGTCAGCTTCAAGGGCAAAATCGTCGATCGCCTGCGCGACATCAAGCTGGAAAAAACCCTCATCGACCGCATTATTGAAACCGTTGAGGACTATGTGCGCCAGATGCACAACTGCCAGCGCGACCTGACCGCATACATCCTGGTGACCGGCAAGAGTCAGGCGGAAATACTCGAGATTTTCGACGCCATGGACAAAAGAGAAATAACGCCGCAAAAGGCGGCCGACGCCCTCGACCTCTCCGTGGACGAGTTGTTCTCCTTCAAGGAAATGATTCTCGGCAAGATGGAAATCCTCGCGCGCCTGCAGGAAAAATGTTGCCACAACGTAACCGACCTGGAGGAAGTGCTCTGGCGGGTCAAACGCGGCAATGCGGCCGCCATGCGCGCCAAGCAGGAGCTGATACGTTCCAATCTGCGTCTTGTGGTTTCCATTGCCAAAAAATATACCAACCGCGGCCTGCAATTTCTGGACCTTATTCAGGAAGGCAACATCGGATTGATGAAGGCTGTCGACAAGTTCGAATATCAGCGCGGTTACAAGTTCTCCACCTACGCGACGTGGTGGATACGTCAGGCCATCACCCGCGCCATAGCAGATCAGGCGCGGACCATCCGCATACCCGTACACATGATCGAAACCATCAACAAGCTTATCCGCACCTCACGCTACCTGGTGCAGGAACTGGGCCGCGACCCCACCCCCGAAGAAATTTCCGAACGCATGGAATTTCCTTTGGACAAGGTCAAGAAAGTGCTGAAAATCGCCAAGGAACCTATTTCCTTGGAAACGCCCATCGGCGATGAGGAAGACTCCAGTCTGGGCGACTTCATCGAAGACAAGAAAGCGGTGGCGCCTGCGGAAGAAGTGGTGAACACCAAGCTCTCGGAACAGATAGCCGCGGTGCTCGCCGACCTGACGCCGCGCGAGGAGCAGGTGCTGCGCAAGCGCTTCGGCATCGGGGAAAAGAGCGACCACACCTTGGAAGAAGTGGGTAAACTGTTCAACGTTACGCGCGAGCGCATCCGCCAGATTGAGGCCAAGGCCCTGCGCAAGCTCCGCCATCCCGTGCGCAGCCAGGTACTGCGTTCCTATTACGAAAGCTGACGTTCCGGAGGGGCCGCCGCCCCTCCGGCATCGTCCTTCCTCAGCCGGAAAAACATGACGGCGGAGAGGACGGTCAGCGCGCCGAGCGTCAGGTAGGTATACTGGAAGGCGCTCATTATTTCTCCCGCGGCATCCTTGTAGATATCCAGCAGTTTCGCGGCCAGGGCCACCCCCATGCCCATGGTCAACTGCATGATTGCCGACAGCAGGCTGTTGCCTCCCGCCGACAGCGACTCGGGCAGATCTATCAGAGTCACTGCGTTCATGCCCGTGAACTGCATGGAACTCGACGCCCCCATGGCAAAAAAGAGCAGGATGATCAGCGGGCGGGGCAGGTCGGGGGTTATGCAGGCGTAGGCCGCAAGACTGATTCCCACCAGCAGCGTGTTCACGGTCAACATGCGCCGGAAGCCGTAGCGGTGCAGCAGTCCCGGCACCCAGCGCTTGGCCGCTATGGCCCCTATGCCGACCGGCAGCATGGCCAGTCCGGCCTGCATGGGCGTGTACCCGAGGCCGAGTTGCAGGAGCAGCGGCGTGAGAAAGGGCG
>JAITDR010000051.1 GCA_031282465.1 Desulfovibrio sp. | reverse complement strand
TGCCTGCAGCCGTATGCCGCAAAGGCGACGCCGTCTTCCCCGAGCGTACAGGGATAGGCGCCGAGGCGCATGGTGCCGCCCTTGTCGGAATTTTTGTCGCGTTTTACCCGGGCTTTTTTGTGGTGGTCATACCATTCCGTCATCAGGTAAATCACCTTGTGCGCGGCGTCCGGATCGAATTCTTCGGAATCGGCGCCGGCGATCCCGGCGACGTTGCGTGCGAATTCAATGACGGCGCATTGCAGACCCAGGCAAATGCCGAAAAAGGGAATACCCTTTTCACGGGCATACTTGGCAGTGAGAATTTTCCCTTCCACCCCCCGTTCGCCGAAACCGCCGGGCACCAGTATGCCGTCCAAGCCGCTCAAGATGTCCTCAAGCGTATCCGCGGTCACCTCCTCGGAATTGATGTACTTCAGGAAGACCTCGACCCTGTTGGCGATGCCGCCGTGGATCAGGGCCTCGTGCAGGCTTTTGTACGCTTCCTTGAGCGCAACGTATTTGCCCACTATGCCTATGGTGACCGGGCCTTTGAGATCGTTCAGGGTCGACACCAGGTCTTTCCAGGCGGTCAGAACCGCATTTCTGGCGGGGAGGCGGAGCATGATGGCCACTTTCTGGTCCAGACCTTCCTCGTAAAACTCAAGGGGCAGCTTGTAGACATTGTCCACATCCACGGACGAAAACACGGCGTCCTCGTCCACATCGCAGAACAAGGCTATCTTGCGCTTCAGTTCGCGGGAGACGGGCGTTTCGCACCGACAGAGAATAATGTCGGGATGAATGCCTATACTGCGCAGTTCCTTGACGCTGTGCTGCGTGGGCTTGGTCTTGTGTTCGCCCGCCGCGGCCAGATAGGGAACGAGGGTCAGGTGGATGAAAAGACAACGCTCTCTGCCCAGATCCCCGCGCAACTGACGTATGGCTTCCAGAAACGGCTGACTCTCGATGTCTCCCACTGTGCCGCCGATTTCGACTATGGCCACGTCGGTCTTGTTTTCGGCCAATCCGCAAATGGCCAGCTTAATCTCGTCCGTGATGTGAGGGATGACCTGCACCGTGCCGCCGAGGTAGTCGCCGCGCCTTTCCTTGTTGATTACGCTGTAATAGATACTGCCCGTCGTATAATTGTTCTTCTGGGACAAGGGAGTTCCCAGGAAGCGCTCGTAGTGCCCGAGATCCAGGTCCGTTTCGGCACCGTCGTCCGTGACGAAAACTTCACCGTGCTGGGTGGGGTTCATGGTGCCGGGATCCACGTTGATATAGGGGTCGAGTTTTTGTATGGTGACGCTCAGTCCGCGGGTTTTGAGCAGAGCGCCCAAGGAAGCGGCGGCCATACCTTTTCCCAGTGATGAGAGTACGCCGCCGGTTATGAAAATGAATTTTGTTTCCCTCATAGTACGGTATTCCTGCGGTTGACGACGGCTTGCCCGCCGGAGTATTGATACGGGCCGCAAGCGCCGTCTCCCGCTCAGGAAAAGCGGCCTGCGCCCTTTGTGTTGCGGATTTTCTTTACAATAACCGGCAAAAAAAAGAAATGAAAATATCGGCCTCCACCCCCGCAAAGGCGTCCGCCCGAGTCCTGGTGATTACCGGCTACGGCGTCAACTGTGAAAAAGAATGCGCCTACGCCGCGCGCAAGGCCGGGGCGGCGGTTGCAGACATTGTCTGTTTTTCCGACTTGGCGGCCGGACGCAGGTGTATCGCCGACTACAACTTCATCATTTTTCCCGGCGGATTTCTGGACGGGGACGATCTGGGTGCTGCCCAGGCAGCGGCCCAGCGCTGGAAATACGCCGCGCCCGCGTACGGCGCGCCGTTTACCGAGCAACTCCTGACGCTGGTGGACAAAGGCGGGCTTATTCTGGGCATCTGCAACGGCTTCCAGCTCCTCGTCAAACTCGGCCTGCTCCCGGCCTTGGACAGCAAGTACCTGGAACGCCAGGTTTCCCTGACGCACAACGCTTCGGCCCGATTCGAAGACCGCTGGTGCCGGTTGCGGGTCAACAGGGAAAGTCCCTGCGTGTTCACCCGCGGGCTTGATTGCCTGTACATGCCGGTGCGCCACGGTGAAGGCCGTCTGGTGCCTGCAGATGAGGCCCTGCTGCACAGGCTGCACGCGGAAAACCTCTGTGTGCTGTACTACGCGGACGAACACGGCCTGCCTACGCAGGAGTACCCCGACAACCCGAACGGCTCGCCTTTGGGGATAGCCGGGCTGTGCGACCCGACCGGACGAATTTTCGGCCTTATGCCCCACCCCGAAGCCTATAATCACCCTGCCAATCATCCCGGATGGACGCGCGGAGAAAGCGCGCCGTCAGGCCTGACGATCTTCGCAGGCGCCGTGCGCATGCTCTGTGGGGACTGAGCGCGCGACGGAGCGGAGGTTTGCATGATCCCATGCCGTATCTGCGGCCGCGATGCGTCGACAGGCAGGATCCGGGGCTTTGCCCCCGCACCCGACAGCCAGAAACTCGCCCTGTGTCCTGAACACGACACCGCGGCAAACCGTGAGGCCATGGAACGGGAATGGCGACAACTCCTGGAAAAGGATGTAGCGCTTGCCCTGTCTCTTGCCGGGCACCAGGCCGCTCCCCGTGTTTATGCCGTGACCGTGCGTTTTATCGGGGGAGGCACGCTTTCCTTCACCTGTCTTTCCTGTGCGCCCACGCCGCAAGATACCCTGCGTATCGGGGAAACCGACGGCTCACAGACCTTTATCCCCCTGCGCCATATCCGCGACTACATCGTCCGCACTCACATCCTCGGAGAAGGGGACGCTGCCTGTTGATTTTGTATGCCTCCGGCAGCCGGGAGAAATGATTTCCCCGGTCGGCCGTGCGCCTGCTCAGGCCGACGCCCTTCAGCGGTGATACACATGCTCAAAGTTGAAACGCTCCAGCACTGCTTGGTGCGGAGTCTCTACTTATGCTTGGGATAGAGTCTCTACTGTCGACATATGCCCGTCATCGTCGTGGGGTCTGGTTTTCCAGCGCCTGTGCATCCAGAACCACTGTTCCGGGTACATGCGCACCATGCCGGCAACGGCGTCCGTATAAAAAGCAGCTGTTGCGCGTATGCGCTCCCGGACGCTTCCTTCCAGATTCTCTGTGCGCAGGGGCGGGAGAAAGTGCAGAATATGCCCGCCTTTGCCGTCCCGAAGCAGGAATACAGGGTAAACCGCCGCTTTGGTCCGCAGGGCCATGCCTGCGGGCCCGATGTTCACAGCCGCGGTATCTTCCAGAAAGGGAAGAAATACGGACTCCTTGCGGCCGGCATTGTGATCCGCCAGAAAGGCCGCAACACCTCCCTGCCGGAGTTCGGGCAGTACTATTGCCGACGCCCGGCGGTGGTCCACAGCTTCCATGCCGCGCGCTCCGCGAAGGTCGGCCATGAGTCGGTTCAATACCCGGTTCCTGCGGCTGCGCACCACCACCATCCCCTTCCTTTGCGGCAGAATATCCGCCGCCAGACCGGGCATCAGTTCCCAGGAACCCAGGTGCGCCGTAACGATGATGATCGGCCGTACCTCCTGTTCAAGTAATTCTTTAACTTCTGGGTGATGCACGACGCGAACCGATTGTGCTGTGAAAAAACGGCCCGCGTGGAGGATTTCCAAGAATGAAAGGAAATTTTCCCGGAAACTCTGCCGGGCAATGCGCACAGCTTTTTCATTCGATACTTTAAGATGCTTGCGAACGGCCTGGACGGCATCTCTGCGCCGGGCGGGGGCAAGGTGCCAGAAAACGAAGGCGGCGACTTGGGCCGCCTTGCGCAGGACGGTCCACGGCAGTCGGCTCAGCAGACGGGTCAGTTGTTTCAACAGGGCATAGAGCATCGTTCCTGCCCCGTCATCCTGCCTGCGGAGAAGCGGGATCCGTCTCCGGCCGGTCTACGTCCGCAGCCCGCAACTCGTTCAGGCGCTTTTGCAGTTCAGCGCGTTCCCGTTCCACTTCACTTGGGTCGAGTTCCGCAAG
>JAITDR010000040.1 GCA_031282465.1 Desulfovibrio sp. | reverse complement strand
CCAAACAAACCCGAAGCGGAACTTCTGGCCGGCGTGAGCGCGGCGACGTCTTCGGACCTGCGTCCTCTCTTGGATCGCCTACATGCCCTCGGCGCGCGCGCCGTGCTGCTCAAGGGCGGGCACTTCGCCGAATTTGACGATAAGGAGAGCATAAGCGACTGGCTTTCCCTGCCGGGCCGGGAGCCGTTGGTCTTCACCCGGCCGCGCGTCGCGACCGTCCATACGCACGGTACGGGCTGCACCTTGTCCGCCGCCTTGGCGACTCTGCTGGCCTACGGCCTGCCCCCGGAAGAGGCCGTAAGCAGGGCGCAGGCTTTTCTCGGCGCGGCTCTGGAAGCCGCCTTCGCCCCCGGCCTCGGCGCGGGGCCTCCCGACCTGCTCTCCGGAGCGGCTGCGGAAACACGAACTCCCTAAAAATATTACCGTATATTGCCGCAGAATAATCGCTTGTGAAATGTTGCGGCCGGGCGTACAGGGGACCCACAATTTTTCGGGAGGCTCCCCATTTTTATCGTCTGGCTCTCGGCATCGGCCGGTATGCTCCTGGCCGGAGCCGTCTATTCCCTATTCCGGGTGCGCTCGGCCGAAGACGCCGCCGGCATCCGCCTGATCACCGCCCCGGCGTCCCTTTTCGCTTGTTGCGTCGCCTGCGCGGCACTGTGGACAGGGGCACGGGAAAGCCTCGCCCTGCCTCTTCCTCTGCCTCTGGGAGAATGCCGCTTCGCCCTTGATCCGCTGCGCTCCGCGTTTCTCATCCCGACCTTCCTGCTTGCTGCCGTCGCGTCCCTCGTCCTGCCCGGTCGTCTGTCCGCCATGGACGAAGGCATGGACTACGGCAGGCACGGTTTTTTCTTCTGCCTGCTGGCGGCGGGTATGGTTCTGGTCATACAGGCGGCCGACGGCCCGCTCTTTCTCATTCTTTGGGAAATCATGTCCCTCGCGCCGTTTTTTCTGCTTGTCCACAACGACAGGCGGGACAAGGAACTGCCGGGAACCGGCCCGGAACAGCCCGACGGAGCCGGCGGGCGGCACGGCGTCCCCGCCGTTGTCTCCGTTGTCCCTGTTGTCCCCGCTGTCCCTGTTGTCAAGGGCACGACCGCACTCAATCCGGGGCGCCACGGGGACATCGGCGGCGAACCCGGATCCCCGGCTGCGTCCGATGCGGGTTTCGCGGGCCGGATTTACCTGATCGCCGCACACCTCGGCGCACTCTTTCTCCTGCTCGCGTTCGCCTGTTGGGAAACGGGAGCGGCAGGCGGCCCGGAAGTATGGACGCCCGCCCGAACCCGGCTCATTTTCTTCGCGGCCCTGATCGGCTTCGGCGCAAAGTGCGGCCTCTTCCCCCTGCACGTGTGGATGCCCGAAGCCCATACGGCGGCGCCGGGACACGTTGCCGTCCTGATGTCCGGGGCCATGCTCAACATGGGCGTGTACGGTCTGGTGACGACGCTGCGTCTGCTCGGCCCCGGCGATCCGCTCTTTGCCTACGTATTCATGGGCGCGGGCGCGCTTTCCGGCCTGTTCGGCATCCTCGCGGCCGCGGCCCAGTCGGATATGAAACGCGTCCTTGCCTACTCCAGCGCGGAAAACATGGGAATAATCCTCATCGCCTTAGGGGCTTGCCTGCTTGCCCTGCAACACGACGCGCAACAGGCAGCGCTGCTTGCCGCGGCCGGGGCGCTGCTGCACGTCTGGAACCATTCCCTGTGCAAAAGCCTCCTGTTCCTCACGGCCAACGCGGTCAAAGAGAGCCTGCACACGACACTGATCCCGCGCCTCGGCGGGCTGCAGAAACGGCTTCCCTTCACCGGCGCCTGCTTCGCTGCCGGAAGCGCGGCCATTGCCGGCCTGCCGCCCCTGAACTGCTTTTTGAGCGAACTGCTCATTTACCTCGGCCTGGCCTCCGGGGCCTACGCGACGCGCGGCACGGAAGCGGCCCTCGTCTTTATGGCCGCCTTCTTTGTTCTCGGGAGCATCTCCGGCATGAGCCTGTTCACTTTTACCCGCCTGTACGGTCTGACCTTTCTCGGGTTGCCGCGTTCCGGGGACGGCGCGCACGCCCGCGAACCGGACGCCGCGCTGCGCGCGGCGTCGGCGTTCCTAGCCCTGCTCTGCGTTGCGGCGGGCTTAGCCGCGCCCCTGATGTTCAGGCTCGTCCGGCCGGCGTTGCTCTTTTTTACAGGCAACAACGCTCCGCAGACCGCCGACGCTCTCGCATTCATTGAAGAACTGCTGCCCCGGTACACCTGTGCGGCGCTATCCGCGCTCGCCGTCTTCGCGCTCGTCCGCCTCGCGAATGTACGGGCCGGCCGCGCCCCGCGGGAATGCGGCACATGGGCCTGCGCTTACCCTTACGGCAACGCCCGCATGCAGTATTCCGCCGCTTCCTTTGCCCTCGGCCTCGTCCTGTTTCTGAAACCTCTGCTGCGTCCCCGCATCTCCGTACCTGCTATCCGCGCACTGTTCCCCGGCGCGGCCGAAGCCGGATTCAGCGCACCTGACCGGCCGACAGAACTGTGGATAAAGGCCCTTTTCCTACCCGTCGCCTATGCGGCGAACAAGGCCAAAGCGCTGCAGCACGGTCTGCTGAACATCTATATTCTGTACATCCTCATCGCCCTAACGGCCGCTTTGGTCTGGGCGCTCGGAATCTCGTCGTGAACGCGCCCCTTGCCGCTTTCGAGTCTTGCCGTGAACGCGCGCCCGCTTTGCGCCTTTGCCGCCTTCGGAGTCTTGTCGTGAACGCGTGCTTGCCGTATTCCCTTGCCGCCTTCGGAGCAGCATCGTGAGCGCGCGCCTGCTGTGCGCCTTTGCCGCCTTCGGCTTTTCCCTGCTTTTTGCCCCGTTGGCACCGGGTATCATCAACAGGGTCAAGGCCGTTATCGCCGGCAGACAGGGCCGGCCGCTGCTCCTCCTGTATTACGACCTGCGCAGGCTGCTGCGCAAAGAAGCGCTGTATCCGCGCTGCTCCACGTTCTTTTTCCGGCTCGCGCCCGCGGCCGGGGTCTGCGCCGGGGTCACGGCCCTGCTGCTGGTGCCCTTCGGACCGCTGGGCTCCTGCGCAGGGTTCTCCGGCGACTTTGTTCTCGTGGCCGGGGTCTTTGCCGTCGCCCGCTTTACTCTGATGACGGCGGCCGTGGACACGGGCAGCGCCTTTGAAGGCATGGGCGCGGCGCGCGAAGCCTTTTTCTCCTCTCTGGCCGAACCCGTGCTCCTTTTCTGTCTGGCCGTCCTCTGCTTCCGCGCCGGAGTTTACTCGTTGGCCGCCGGCATGGGCAGTATTCCTGCCGCGGCCTGGTTCAACGACGCGACGTTTTACCTGACCACGGGCGCGGCCCTGTTTCTGGTGCTGCTGCAGGAAAACTGCCGGCTGCCCGCCGACGACCCCGATACCCACCTGGAACTGACCATGATCCACGAGGTCATGATTCTGGACCACAGCGGCCCGGATCTGGCCTTTCTGGAATACGCCTCGGCTCTTAAACTCTGGACCTTCTGCCTGCTCACGGCCGATATGTTCGTGCCGCTTGCCGGGGGACCGCTGTTCGACGCACAGGGAGCGTTGCTGCCCGGCGCGGGGGGGCGTGCGGCATGCTCCGTCGCTCTGACCTTCGCGGGCGCCGTTGCCGTTGCCGTCCTCGTCGGACTGGTCGAATCGGTGACGGCCCGCTTCCGCATGGAACGCGTACCGCAGATATGCGCTCTCGCGGGCGGGTTTATCTGCCTTGCGGCCCTCGCCTACTGGAGAACATCGTGACCTTTTCCCTGCTTATGGAACGCGTACCGCGGATATGCACCCTTGCGGGCGGGTTTATCCGCCTTGCGGCCTTCGCCTGCCGGAGAGCATCGTGACTTTTTCCCTTCCTTTCGACCCCCTGTATACGGCGCTGAGCATCGTGGTCATGAGTGATCTGGCCCTGCTGGGCGCGGAGCGCCCGCGCCTCTGCATCCGGCTCATCGCCATGCAGGGTCTGCTCATGGGTCTTATGCCCCTGGCGGCCGGAAAATCGGGTGTCAATCTTTATGTCCTCGGCGTGTGCGCCGTCTTTGCCGTGATCAAGGGCATGGTGCTGCCCTGGCTGCTCAGGCGCACCCTGCATCGGCTGCCTCCCCTGGCCGCGCCCGCGCCCTATGTGGGCCATGCCGCCTGCGTGGTGCTGGGCATTTTCGGGCTGACCCTCTCCATCTGGCTGGGCAGACGCATGGGCATCGCGGCCAATCCCCTGTTTTCGGAGGTCTTCCCGGCCGGCATGGCCACCATGATTGCGGGCATCCTGCTCATGGTCACGCGGCGCGAGATACTGAGCCAGATGTTCGGCTATCTTGTTATGGAAAACGGCATCTTCCTGCTCGGCTCGCCCATGGCCGAACAAAGCTCCCTATGGCTGGAACTGACGGTTCTGCTGGACATTCTGGGGGCGGCTTTCGTCATGGGCATCGCCGTTCACCACATGTCGCGGGCCTTTGACGCCGTGGACGCGGATCACATCGCTTCCCTGCGGGATTGAGGCACTGCGGACGTGATTTACCTGCTCATCTGCCTGCCTCTTGCCGCCGCGCTTGCTTCCTGGTTCATCCTTGAGGACCGGCGCCGGCGTGTTTTGCTTACGGGCACGGCCGGGCTGGAACTGCTGCTGGCCCTGAGTTGTCTTGTACAGCCGCCCGAGCCTGTTGCCGGAGGAGCGCTGGCCCTGGATTCCATCGGCCTACTGGTACTCACGCTGACCTGTACGCTGTTTTTCGCCGCCGCCCTCTACGCCGCCGGCTACCTACAATCCGAGCCCGCAGGCGAACGCAGGGATTTCGTCCACGGCCTGCATTTTACCAATGCCCCCGAAGCGACCTTTACGGCCTGCCTGCTGCTCTTTCTCTCCTCATCGGTGCTTGCGGCGGCGAGCAGGCATTTCGGCCTGCTCTGGATAGGCATAGAAACCACGACCGTGGTCAGTGCGCCCCTGATCTACTTTCACCGCCACAGGCGTTCTCTGGAAGCGGCCTGGAAATACCTGCTGCTCTGCTCCGTGGGCATAGCCATGGCTCTTGTGGGCAACCTGCTGCTCGACATCGCCGTGCAGAGCACGGCGAACGAAACGGTCGGCATGACCCTGTCCGACCTTGTCGCCGCCGCGCCGGGCGCGCATCAGGGCCGTCTCAAGGCGGCCTATGTCTTCCTGCTCATCGGCTACGGCACCAAGATGGGCATAGCCCCCATGCATACCTGGCTGCCCGACGCCCACAGCGAGGCCCCGTCGCTGGTCTCGGCCCTGCTTTCCGGCGCGCTGCTGAACTGTGCATTTCTCGGCATTTTCCGGGCAACGGAGGTCACCGCGGCCGCCGGGCTGACCGACTTCTCCGACCCTCTGCTCATCACCTTCGGCATCCTGTCCATGACCACAGGCGCACTGTTTATCGTGGGTCAGGGGGACTACAAGCGCATGCTCGCCTATTCCGGCGTGGAGCACATGGGCATCCTGCTTCTTGCACTGGGCACAGGAGGTGAAGCCGCCAAGGGCGGCGTTCTGCACATGGCCGGGCATTCTCTGGTCAAAGCGGCCCTGTTCCTGCTCGCGGGCAACATCCTGGCCTGTTACCGCACCAAAATCATGCACGATGTGACGGGGATGCGCAGGCTGCTCCCGGCGACGTCCGCCCTGTGGACGGCAGGCATCATCGCCGTCTGCGGCAGCCCGCCCTTTGTGCTGTTCGCAAGCGAGTTCTCCATACTGGAGGGTCTGCTGCGCCGGAGTCCGCCTGCCGCCGTCTATTATCTTTTTCTGCTGGGGGTTGTCTTTGTCGGCATGATGCTCCCCGCGCAGCGCATGTATGCGGGTGCGCCGCCCCCCGGCCTGGAGCGTCCGGAGCGGAAGAGGTCTTTTTCCGTTCTGACCCCGGCCTGTCTGATCGTGTCGGCCCTGCTGCTCGGCTTGTACATGCCTGCGAGGCTGGACGGCCTGCTGTGCGGCGCGGCGCCGTCGCGCCCGGCACAGGCGGCGGGGTATATCCGCGACGACGGCGCCGGCGCCGGCCCGCGGGACGACATATTCCGCGTCCGGCCGGGTCTGCCTGCCCTCGACCCGAACGCAATGCACACAGGAGCGGTGGATGACGGCGCGCAATGACGATGCCGGCGCGCCGGACGCCGCGGGCGGGCGGGAATTCGACCCCGCTTCCGCGGCGCTGGTCCTGCGCAACGGCTGCGCCGCTCCGTCGGCCGACGTGCCTGTATGCTCCTTCAGCATGTTCAGGCGCGTCCTGCACTCCACGCTGCACGCCGGAGGCCGCGTTTCCGCCCTCTTCGCCCTGCCCGCGGAAGACGAAAACTTTATGCTCTTCGCCGTGCTCGCCGTGGATGCAACCGGGCTGCTCTACCTGCTGTCCACGCCCCTTTCCCGCACTTACCCTTCCCTGAGCCGGAGCATGCCGCAGTGCTTCCTTTTTGAACGCGTCATGCACGAACAATACGGCATAGTGCCGGAGCGGCATCCCCGGCTGCTGCCGGTGCGCTTTTCCCGGCCCGACGGCCCGGCTGTCGGCGACATGGACTTCTACCGGGTCGACGGCGAGGAAACGCATGAAGTAGCCGTGGGGCCGGTGCATGCGGGCATCATCGAATGCGGACATTTCCGCTTTCAGTGCCTGGGCGAGGAAGTCATGCACCTGGAAATTTCCCTGGGCTACCATCACCGCGGCGTCGAAGCGCTGCTTGCGGGCGGCCCGGACAAACGCAGCGCGCATCTGGTCGAAGCCGTGTCCGGGGACGCGACCGTTGCCCACGCCTGGACATGGTGGGGCGCTCTGGAGGCCCTTGCCGGCCGGGAAATATCTCCGCGCGGCAAGATGCTGCGTTCCCTGGCGCTTGAACTGGAACGGCTGGCCAACCATACCGGAGATTTGGGAGCAATGGCCGGGGACATAGG
>JAITDR010000033.1 GCA_031282465.1 Desulfovibrio sp. | reverse complement strand
GTCAAACCATAAAGAAGTTGCTGATGAAAAAAACCGCTGCCGCATATCGGGAGCATCGTCTTATCGGTCTTATCGCCTGATCTGCTGCCGGGTTTAGAGCAAGCCCACCGGGAAACTGCTTCGCTGCGAACGCCGCAGGCAGGCCGGAACAGGAGCAAGGCCGGGTCTTTTTCAGGGCTCCTGCGTAGATACTCCGGAAAAACTCTCTCACGATGCAGTAGACCGCTTCTCCTGTCTCAGCCGACGACTCTGTTGCGCCCGCTTTCCTTGGCCTTGTACAGATTCGCATCGGCCCTGCCGATGCCGGCGCGGATGAACTCGTCAAACGGCACGCCTTCCGGCATGGGGCTCGTTTCGCAGACGCCGAAACTGGCGGTAATCTGTAATTCCTTGCCTGCGAAGTTCAAGCGCAGCTTTTCCACGCCGGCGCGCAGACGTTCCCCGATCGACAGACCGACGGACAAGGGCATGCCCGGCAGCAACATGAGAAACTCTTCCCCTCCGTAGCGGCTGCAGATGTCGCCGGGACGCAGGGCATGAGCTATGTAGTCGGCAAAAAGTTTCAGCACTTCATCGCCGCAAAGATGCCCGTGAACGTCGTTGAAGGCTTTGAATTTATCGATATCCGTGATGATCAAGGTTGAAACCTCAGGCTTCAGCGTAGTGAACACTTCTTCTGCAAAATGCATAAACGCCTTGCGGTTGTATATGCCGGTCAGCGCGTCCCGATAAGACAGATTCTTGTATTCTTCACTGGTACTTTTGAGCAGAGTGATACGTTGAGCCAACTGCACGGCCATGTAGTTGAACGCTTCCGAAAATTCGCCGAGAAAGCTTACCTTGTGGCTGTAATCGCCGCCGGCGATGCGCTGCGTCTGCCACGTCAGATGTTTCAGGTTGGATTGAAAGGCTTTCAGCGCCCCTATAATGATGCCTTTTTCCGGAGTATAGTATTCCAGGTCGCCCTTGGACAAGGCCAAGGTCATTTTGCGGGTTGCCCAGGTTATGGCAAGCAACTGTTCAAAATTTTTTATGCCGCGCAGGGCCTCGGGCGTAGTTTCGTCCTTAAACCTCGGCGATACTGCAACCTGCAACAGGTGCTCCACTACAGCGGCTGCAAGAGCCGTGCCGTCCGCAGGCTGCGGGTCGGGAACAGCGGAAGTCTGTGCAGCCGGCGCCTGTAATGGTGCGTGCATCCCGTCCATGACAAAACCAAGGTTCGCCGGTGTCGCCTGCTCTGCCGCGTCAAGCAGCCGTCATGGGGGTGACGTGAAAACGACAGGTCCTGTCGCCCGTGCACCAGCAGTCGCTTTCCTTGACGTTCAGCATCCGGCCGCCGTACGCGTAAAAGACACCGGTGATGAAGCCTTCATCATAGGTGCAGACCGCGTGCCCCATGTCCGGCAGACCGGAGCAGTCCAAATCTTCGGCGACGGTCAGGACAAAAGTAAATTTGTCCATATCCGCGCTTTCTATTCGCAGGATGCCGATTTTCAGGTCCAGAAGCGCTTGTTTGACTTTTTCAATGTAGGTGTTCAGGTCCGGCGCCTCGCCGATGAACTGCTTGCAGAAGTGGAGGCCCGCCTTGTATCCTGCATCGAACAGGATGCGATCTGCGGCTTCCGTGCCCAGTTTCTCCTCGAGAACATCGCGCAGGGTATACTGGAACAGTCTGTAAACCTCGATGCGTGTGGTGTTGCCGAGGTTGGGGCGCCCTTCTTCCACATCGCCGATAAAGTCCCACGAAAATTCATACTGTCTGTCTGCCATGCTGTTCTCCCTATATGCTTGCATGTTTCAATCCACATCCGGCTCCGTCCGCCGTAATGACTGTGCCCCGGCCGATGGAACCGGGCGGATTGCTCTTTATTGAAGTAAGGGGTTACAGGTATTGCGAACCGAACGCACAGGGCACTCTCCCATGTCTTTGTTCCGCCTTGGAGCCGGCAGGCCGGACGAAGAGTGTAGAATATTCGACGTTGCAAATATATGCGCGGGCCGGAAAAAAAGCAAGCATGCGGTAGCAAAATTCGATTGCAATGGCGCTTGACAGGGGGCGGAGCCCCTGTGTAGTCTGTCGGAAAGTAACGGTGTTTCCGCCCGCAAGGGACGGGAATGAAAAGGGAAGACGGTGCGAATCCGTCGCGGACCCGCCGCCGTAACCGGGCGGATCCCCGCATGGCCGCAGTCGCGGCCGGTCACTGTTCCAAAAACGTTGCGCGTTCGGCTTCGCCGCATTACAGCGGCCCGAGCCGGCTGTGCGGTAATCTTGCGGAACGGGAAGGCGCGGGCGCATCCTTTGACCCGGAAGCCGGAAGACCTGCCGTTATCCGACATGATTCCCGGCTCGTGGTCTGGCCGGGGGATCCGGCTGCAATAAAAACGGTATTGCGGACTTTTTCCGAAAGGGAGAGGTCCGTTTTTTTCTCTGCCGGATCGGCGTAGTGCGTCATGGTTTCCGCCGACGAGGTCCGAACGGCATGCCGAAAGGCTTTTTCCCCGTTGTGCCGGGGCTGTTGCTCCTGCTCGCCCTTCCCGCGCATATGGCTCTGGAGCGCCCGCTGCGTCCGGCATCAGCGCCCGACGGGGCGCGGCGCATCGTGTCGCTCGCGCCCGGCATTACGGAAACCCTGTACGCCCTGAAACTGGGGCCGCGCATCGTCGGCGTCACCCGCTACTGCCTGTACCCCCCCGAAGCCGCGCTCAAGCCGCGTGTGGCCGGTTTCAGCGACGTCAACCTTGAGGCCGTGCTGCGCGTCCGCCCCGATCTGGTCCTTTTGCCCGAGGACAAGCGCGACAATCTGCTGCGTCTGGAAACCCTCGGACTGCCCGCGTTGCCTCTGGATGTATCATCACCTTCGGCGCTCGCGGCAAGCGTGGAACGCATCGGCAAAATTACCGGGCGCAAAGCCGAGGCAGAGGCGCTGCGCGCCGAATTCCGCAGCGGCCTGGAGGCGGCGGCCGCGCGGGCTGCCGGCAAAACGCCGCCCCGCGTGCTCTTTTCCGTTATGCGCGACATTCGCGGAGGAGGCTTGTCGGAAGTCATCGCCGTCGGCGGCGACGGCTTTTACAGTGAACTCATCACGCTTGCGGGGGGCGACAACGTCTGCGCCGGGCATGTCGCCTTTCCCCGGATTTCGCGTGAGGCCCTGATTTTCTTTGACCCTGAAGTGATTATCGACGCCCTGCCCGGCGGGGACGCGGAACAGGCCCGCCGCGACTGGGAAAGCCTGTCGTCCGTCAGCGCGGTGAAGACCGGGCGTGTGTTTCTGCTGACCGACCCCGCGGACACCATCCCCGGCCCGCGTTTTATTCGTACCCTGGACAAACTGTCGCGGGCCTTTCACGGAGACGACCGGGAAGCCGTGCCCCGCGCGGATGCCTTCAACCGTACGGACGCCCGAAAAGGGCAGTCTGTGCGGGGGGCTGTAACCCGCGCCGACCTCTCTGTATCGTTCCGGGCAAAGTCCGGCCGCGGTCTTACCGAGTCTCGCGCGTCGGTTATCCGGTGACGGTCATGCTGAAAGCGGAACACCTGTCTTTTTTCCTGAACGGCCGGGCTCTTCTTGAGGACGTGAGCTTTTCTCTGGAGCGCGGGGACTGTCTTTTCGTCATCGGTCCCAACGGCGCGGGCAAGACCACCCTGTTGAGGAGCCTGCTGCGCCTGCACGAGACGGGGCGTTACGGGGGCCGCGTCGAACTGGCGGGGCGCGACGCGGCGGCGCTTGCGCGGCGTGAACTGGCGAAAATCGCCTCCTACGCGCCCCAGGACGGCGGGGCGGTACCTCCCTTTACCGTGGA
>JAITDR010000196.1 GCA_031282465.1 Desulfovibrio sp. | reverse complement strand
ATCTGGCGCGCGCGTTTGATCTCCACAGTGAGTCTGCGTTGGTGGCGGGAGCAGGCGCCGGTGATGCGGCGGGCGATGATCTTGCCGCGTTCGTTGACGAAATCCCGCAGGATGTCCGGGCGCTTATAGTCTATGGGCAAATCCTTGTCCGCGCAGAAGCGGCAGAATTTGCGGCGGGGAGCAAATTTTTTCCTGAACGCCGTCATGCCGCGTCCTCCTCGTTGCCGGCGGGGACGCCGGTATCGTCCAGTTTAACTGTCAGGAATTTGAAGACATCTTCACTTATGCGGATATTGCGCTCAAATTCGGCTATGGCGGCCGGGGGAGCGAGGTATTCCAGGCGGGTATACCAGCCGCGCATCTGTTTTTTGACGGGGTAGGCGAGATCGCGCATGCCCCAGTTGTCCTCGGCCGTCAGCGTTCCCCCTTCGCGGGCTATAATGTCTTTGAATCCGGCCAAGGTCGCGTTGCGGGACTCTGAGGACAACTCGGGGGAAAAAAGCAGAAGCGTTTCAAATCGTCTCATGCATACTCCTTACGGGCTTTGCGAAGCAGTCGTGAAGACTCGCTTCGGAGGCCCGCGCACGGTCGCGCGGGCAAGGATGCGCCGAGCTTTGCCCGGAGCGGTCCGGGTATCCGCAGAGGCGCGGCCCCGTTGTATTCCGGGGAAACAATCAGTTTATGCGGAATATCACGGGAGGTCAACCGTCAATGGTGCTTTGTCGGAATTTTTCCTCTGTATCGTTGCGCACCCTGCATCAGAGGCTGTCGCTGATCATACCGACGGGCCGGAAGGCGTCGCCGGGCAGGGCCAGAGCCCTGTCTATCTGCCGGAGCATGACGTCGCGGTCGTCGGGCAGGCGGCCGCGCACGGGGGCGAAGTTCAGCCAATGGTCGCTGAGCAGCAGACCGTTGCCCGTGAGCCTTTCAATCAGCATGCGCAGTTCGTCCAGAACGCCGTGCGGTTCGGAAATCTTGAGTCTGCCCTGCAGAAATTCGTCGCCTAGTTCGGTGCCGGGCATGGGGGAAAAAGTGCGGATACGGATGAAATCCGGGTCGGCGGCATTCAGCACGGCGGCGCTGTCTTCGGCGTGGCCCTTGCGCATCTCGTCGCCGCCCAACCCGGCCAGGTAATACATGCTCAGTTCAAAACCGGCCTCGCGCAGCAACCGGCCCGCCTCTGCCTGTTCGCGCATGGTGGTCCCCTTGTTGACCAGACGGAGCAGGGGATCATGGCCGCTTTCCATGCCGCAGTGGATGCGGGAAAGGCCGGCGTCGCGCAGTTCGCGCCATTCCTCAAGGCTCTTGTGGGCGACATACTGCGATGCGCCGTACGCCGTCACACGCTCCAGGCCGGGAAAGGTTTCCCGTATTTTTCGCAAGACGCTCAGAAGCTGCGAGGTGCGCATGACGACGCTGTTGCCGTCGGCCAGAAACAGCGTACGCGGCGGGGAACCGCCGTACAGTCGCCCGGCCTCCTCTACGTCCTGCAGGATGTCCGCAACCTTGCGGATGCGGAACCGCTTGGACTTGTACATGTTGCAGAAGCGGCAGCGGTTGTGCGGGCAGCCGATCGTGGTCTGGATGATGAGACTCTCCCCTTCCGAGGGCGGCCGGTATATCATGCCTTCGTAGCGCATGGGTATCCTTTGTTGACGTTGCGGTATTCGGAATACATAAAACGCGGAACGCGGGAGTCAAGGGCGCCCGCGGCACTTTCCGCCGGCGCATCCGTTTGCATCGGGTTATTGACGCCCGCGCACAATCGGCATAGAGCTTATGACTTGCACGCGCCGTCCGCGTGCCGTGACCGTGCGTTGCGGCGTACGGCGCGGGCGTCGATTGCCTGGGAGTTTGTTCGTTTTGAGTCCTTCCGACACGCAACATGAGCACAGCCCGCATCTCTTCGATGATACAGGCGATGCCGAACACGCCGGCCGGCATGACCGGGCGGATTCTCCGCCTTCCGGCGACAAGGCCCCGGCTGAACGCCCCGTGCAGGACAACGGCGCGGGGCGGGGCGGCAAAAAAATCAAGTTGCCGGGCAACTCCCGCCACGCCGGCTATTTCATGCCCATGCTGGAAAGCCTCGCCGCCCGCGACGAACTCAACGAAGTCATCAAAAATCGCGTGGCCAAGTCCTGTGAAATCCTGGATGCGGGGATACCCCTGTTTGCCGACGAATTCGTCAAAAAAAACAACACGGCGGAACTGACGGCCGCGAACAGGGACAAAAGCGCGGAAGAACTGGAGGCCGGGGACGAAATCTACAGCTTGGCCGGACGTATCCTTTCCATGCGCTCTTTCGGCAAGGCGGCCTTTTTTCATCTCATGGACGCGTCGGGGCGCATTCAGTGTTACGCCGCCAAAGAAATCCTCGGCGAAGCGACCTACTCTCTTTTCAAAAAACTGGATACCGGCGACATCGTCGGCGTGCGCGGGGGGCTTTTCCGCACCAGGACCGGCGAACTTACCCTGCGCTGCGATTCCCTGACCCTGCTCACCAAATCCATCCGTTCCCTGCCGGAAAAATATCACGGGCTCAAGGACGTTGAAACACGGTACCGCCGGCGCTATCTGGATTTGATAGTCACCGAACGCACTCGCGAAATCTTCAACGCCCGCATCAAAACCGTGCGCGAGTTCCGCCGTTTCATGGAAGACGAAGGCTTTCAGGAAGTGGAAACTCCCATGCTGCAGCCCATCGCCGGGGGAGCGACCGCCAGGCCCTTCGTTACCCACCACAAGGCCCTGGACATGCATCTGTACATGCGCATAGCTCCGGAGCTGTATCTCAAGCGGCTTCTTGTGGGCGGCATGGAAAAGGTCTTTGAAATCAACAGAAATTTTCGCAATGAGGGCATTTCGGTTCGGCACAACCCCGAATTCACCATGTGCGAGTTTTATTGGGCCTACGCCACTTACAAGGATCTGACGGATCTGACGGAGCGCCTGATCGGCGGTCTTGCGCATACCGTCTGCGGCAGCTGCGAAATCAGCTATCAGGGGCAAACCATCAACCTGCGGCCGGGGCACTGGAAGCGCATGAGTTTTTTCACCGCCCTCGAGGAACTGGGCGGGCACGGTCCGGACCTTTACGGCAACTATGACACCCTGTCCGCGTACATCCGGCAGCGCGGCGAAAAAATTGTCGCGGGTACGAAACTGGGCAAACTGCAGGCCAAACTTTTCGACCTCGACGTGGAAAGCAAGCTGATTCAGCCGCATTTCATCCATCATTACCCGACGGACATTTCCCCGCTTTCCCGGCGCAACAGTGCGAATCCGGCCATTACCGACCGTTTCGAACTGTTCATCGCCGGGCGCGAGCTTGCCAACGCCTTTTCCGAACTCAACGATCCGGCGGACCAGCGCGCCCGTTTCGAGGAACAGGTCGCAGAAAAAAAAGCAGGCGACGATGAAGCCCACGCCATGGATGAAGACTACCTGCGGGCGCTGGAATACGGCATGCCGCCTGCAGCCGGCGAGGGCATCGGGATAGACCGCCTGGTCATGCT
>JAITDR010000275.1 GCA_031282465.1 Desulfovibrio sp. | reverse complement strand
AGAAGACCTTCCTTCTCGTAATAGCGTATGGTCACCACTTTGCAGCCGCTTTTTTTCGCCAGTTCACCGATTTTCATTTCTTTCCCCCGCAGCCTCTTTTCTTCGCCGCTTCACCGATTTCCATCGCCGCTTCACCAATTTTCATTATCGGTCCTCCGGCGCTGTCCTTCGCCGGCGCAACGCTGCTTCTCGTTATTTTTCAGGTAGTTTCCTTCGCCGGCTCGCCTCTGTTCATTTTTTTCACACAGGTGAAAAAAGGACTTGACCCTATAGTAACTATAGACATTACCTTTGTCAAAAAGAGAAAGCGATACACAAGGAGACAGCATCATGACCAGCACAAGCGCCGACGCCGTATGCGGGTGTTGCGGATGCGCCCCGGCGGCGGAACCGCCGGCAGGCGACGCCCCGTCTGCAATCCCCTGGCGGAGGCCCGCTGCGGCAAGTCTGCTTGCCGCAGCCGCCGAAGCCGTTGAATTCCTCGGCGAATGGAACGTCCGCCCTTTCGGCGTAGACCTGCATGTCCCGACAATAGGCGGTTTCGCGCCTGCCGGGTATCTGCCGGTGATCCTCGCGATCGCCGCCATTTGTCTCTGCGGCCTTTCCACCTACAAGAACGGATGGAACTCGCTCAGACATCTTAAGCCGGACATCGAAGCGCTCATGGCGGCGGCAGTGACCGGAGCCGTCGTCATCGGACAGTATGCCGAGGCAGCCATGGTCATGGCCCTGTTCAATCTCGCCGAAGTCATAGAAAGCGCATGCCTGGAACGCGCGCGCGGGGACATCAAAAAACTCCTGTCCCTTGCGCCCGAAACGGCGACCGTGCAGGGTCCCGACGGCCTCTGGACGGAAACGGACGCCAGCAGGGTCCGCGTGGGGAGTCTGGTGCGCGTGAAGCCCGGTGAACGCATCGGCCTTGACGGCATCGTCGTTCAGGGTCGATCGGCCGTCAACCAGGCTCCGGTCACCGGCGAAAGCATGCCGGTGGAAAAAGGCGAGGGCGATACGGTGTTTGCGGGAACCGTCAACGAAGACGGTTCCTTTATCTTCCGCGTAAGCGCCGCCGCGGACGACTCCACCCTGACCCGCATCATCCGCGCCGTGGAAGAAGCCCAGGCCGCGCGTGCCCCGGTCCAGCGCTTTGTCGACCGTTTCGCGGCAATCTATACGCCTGCGGTGTTTTTCACGGCGGCAGCCGTCGCCGCCGTTCCTTCCCTGTACGCGGGGGCCGTCCGGGTCGACTGGATTTACACGGCCCTGGTCATCCTGGTCATCGGCTGCCCCTGCGCCCTGGTCATCTCCACGCCGATCAGCATAGCGGGCGGTCTGGCGGCAGCGGCCCGCCGAGGCATCCTGATCAAGGGCGGCGTGTTTCTGGAACACGGACGGCTGCTCAAACTGCTGGCTCTGGACAAGACCGGCACCCTCACCCGCGGCAAGCCGAAGCAGACCGATTTCGCGGCCCTCGGCACACATGATGCGGACGCCGTCTTCGCCGCGGCAGCGGGACTCGCGGACCGCTCGGACCACCCCGTTTCCCGCGCCGTCGCCGAGGCGGCGGCGGCAAAGGGCCTGGCCCTGCCCGAGGTTGCCGACTTCACCGCTATACCCGGCCGGGGCATAAGCGGCATGATCGACGGCAGAAAACTGTATCTCGGCAACCTGCGTCTGGCGCAGGAAACGACGCGGTGTCCGGCCGGACTTGAACAACAGCTTCGCGCCCTGGAGGAACAGGGCAAAAGTACCGTGCTCCTGCTTGACGACAGGGAAATCCTGGGATTGTTCGCCGCCGCGGACACGCTGAAAGCAGGCAGCATCGAGGCTGTCGAGGAACTCAGGCAACTCGGCGTCAAAACCGTCATGCTGACCGGCGACAACGAATATACGGCCCGCGCCGTTGCGGCGCAGGCGCGCGTTGATTCCGTCAAAGCGAACCTCCTGCCCGGGGATAAGGCGGAGGCTGTCGCCCTGCTTACCCGGGAAGGCAGGACAGGCATGGTCGGCGACGGCATCAACGATGCTCCGGCCCTGGCAAGGTCGGACATCGGTTTTGCCATGGCCGCCGCCGGAACGGACACGGCCGTCGAAACGGCGGATGTGGCCCTGATGGACGACGATCTCCGCAAGATCCCGCGCTTCATCCGTCTGTCGAAGACCGTCCACGCCGTACTCATGCAGAATATCGCCGCGGCGCTGGGGGTGAAAGCCGCCTTTTTCATTCTGGCCTTCACGGGTCTGGCGAGCATGTGGGCGGTCGTCTTCGCGGACGTGGGCGTCTGTCTTCTGGTGGTTGCCAACGGATTGCGGACTGTGAGACAATAACGCCTGAAGGAACGCTGTATGCGTAAAGAAATGTTCGCTGTGCGCGGCATGACCTGCGCCGCCTGCTCAAGGCGCGTGCATAAAGCCGTCGCCGCCCTGGACGGCGTGGACGATGTTGCCGTCAATCTCCTGAAAAACAGCATGAGCGTCAGCTTCGACGAGGGCGTTCTGTCCCCGGAAGGCATCGCCGAGGCAGTGCGCAAAGCCGGGTACGACGCATCCCGGCGTGACGGACCGTCGCCGGAGCGACGCGGCGGCGCTTCCGGCGGCGCGGCCGACGCCGCGAAAGATCTTGCCGCAGTGAAACGGCGCCTGCGCATTTCGTTCCTGTTCACTCTCCCGCTTTTCTACATGACGATGGGGCATATGGCCGGCCTGCCCGTGCCGGGCGTGTTCACCGGCCCGGAAAATGCGCTGATCAACGCCTTTACGCAGTTCCTGCTGACCGTTCCCGTCATGGTCGTGAACGGCAACTATTACCGCACGGGCTTCAGAACCTTGTTTGCGGGCGCGCCGAACATGGATTCGCTCATCGCGGTCGGCTCCGGGGCCGCTGCCCTGTTCGGCGTCTATGCCGTGTACAAAATCGGCTTCGCGCTCGGCCGCGGCGACCTTACGACCGCAAGCGCTTTTGCCGCGAACCTCTATTTCGACTCAACGGC
>JAITDR010000178.1 GCA_031282465.1 Desulfovibrio sp. | reverse complement strand
TGGGGAAACGCAGCCTGGCCAGACGGCTTTCCGCCTTGCGCGGTTTTTTCGCCTTTGCCCGTGAAGAAGGCGAACTCGACGAAGACCCGGCCCGTTTTCTGGAAAACCCCAAATTCGCGCGGTCTCTGCCCGAGGTCCTGAGCAGGGAGGAAATGAACGCAATTCTGGCGGCCCCCGTACTCTCGGACAAGCTCGGCTTTCGGGACCGCACCATGCTTGAGCTTCTCTACGCCTCGGGGCTGCGCGTTTCGGAACTCTGCGCGTTGCGCGCCCTGGATTTCGACCCGCAGGCCAATCTGTTGCGTGTCTTCGGCAAAGGGGCCAAAGAGCGTTTCGCGCCGGTCCACGCCGAGGCCGCAGGGTTTCTGTCGGACTACATCCGACATTGGCGGCCGCTGTTCTCCCCCAAGGCGCCGGAACTTTTTCTCAACCGCTCCGGCAAGGCACTTTCGCGCGTCGCCGTGTGGAAGCTGGTGCAGCGTTACGCGTTGCAAGCCGGGATCAAGGCGGACATTTCTCCCCACACTTTCAGACATTCCTTTGCCACGCACCTGCTTGAAGGCGGCGCGGACCTGCGCTCCGTGCAGCTTCTGCTGGGACACGCGGATATAACGGCCACGGAAATTTATACGCATGTGCAGCAGGAACGCGTGACGGCCGTCCACCGCCTGTATCATCCGAGGAACAAAAGCTGATTCCGTTTTCGGCCGAAACGGAGTATCAAGGAAACGCGGCATAGAATTTGGGGCGCTGCCCCAAACCCCGGCAGGGGCATGATGCCCCTGCACCCCCATTTATGCGGGGAGTCGTCGGAAGGACGGTGATTCCCCTACACCTGCGATTGCTGTTACTGCAGTTCTCTTTGAGAGGCGTCGGCCGGAGGCGCATAAATCAACATTATTTTTGCAATCAGCCGTCAGGACACAGCGCCATGCCCGACCTCCTGCGCCCCGCATGCGTGATCACCGCTCACATCAACGCCGACTACGACGCTTTGGCCTCAATGGTCGCGGCAGGCAAACTGTACCCCGATGCCGTGCTGCTCGCGCCGCCGATGATGGAACGCCGCCCCCATCCTTTTATCGACAGCCTCGCGTCCACGTTCGCCATGCGCAAGCCCGGAGAATGCGACCTTTCCGCCGTCCGGCTGCTGGTGCTGACGGACACCCGGCAACGGCAGCGCCTTGAGCACATAGCGCCGCTTTTCGAGGGCGTCCGGCCCGAAATCCATGTCTACGACCATCACCCGGCCTCGGACCGCGACATCCAGGCCGACTACCGCGTCATCAAGGACTGGGGCGCGACCACGTCCATCCTCACCCATCTCATCATGGAGCGGGGCACACAGCTTACGCCCGACGAAGCCACCCTGCTCGGCTTGGGCATCTACGAAGACACCGGCTCTTTTACCTTCACCTCGACTACAGAACACGACTTCACGGCCGGGGCCTTTCTGCGCGGCCGGGGCATGAACCTGCGGATCATCGCCGAACTGACGGGCGAGGATATGACCCGCAGGCAGATACAGGCCCTGGGCACCATGATTGCCGGCGCGGAGGTGCATACCATACGCGGCATACCGGTGACTGTTGCCGAGATCGCCCTGGACGGCTTTCTGGAGGATCTGGCCTCGCTGGTCAACAAGTTCATGGAAATTGAAAGGCTGAACGTCGTCTTCACCCTGGCCTCCATGGAAGGCAGGATATACCTGATCGCGCGCAGCAGGCTGCCGGAAGTCAACGTCGGCCGGATATGCTCGTCCTTCGGCGGGGGCGGGCACGCCTCGGCGGCCTCGGCCGTCGTGAAAGACCGCACCCCTGCGGAACTGCGCGCCGCCCTCCTCGCTCTGTTGACCTCCATCATCACCCCGCAGATGACCGTCGGCCGGCACATGACCTCCCCGGCCGTCACCATCGGCGACCGCATGAGCATAGGTCAGGCTGAAGACCTTATGAACCGCTACGGACTCAAAGCCGTACCCGTGCTGTCCGCGGACGGGAACGGCGGCATAGGCCTGATTGAGCAACAGACGGCTTCCAGGGCCTGCGCGCACAAGCTCGGCGACCAACCCGTCACGGAGTACATGCAGCGCAATATCGCCGCCCTTACGCTCGATTCCGCCCTGTACGAGGCGGTGGACATCATCCTGACGCAGCGCCAGCGGCTGGTGCCCGTGCTGCGGAACAACGCCGTGGTCGGCGTGCTGACGCGCACGGACGTCATACGCCTGCTTGTGGACGACAGCCTGCGCATTCCCGAAGGCGCTCCTCTGGCCCGCGAACACCGTGAAAGCACCATTGCGCAGATGCTGGAAGAACGTCTGCCCGGAGAAATCCTCGCCCTGTTGCGGAAAGCAGGCAACCTGGGGGACAAGCTGGGCATGTCCGTGTTCGCCGTCGGCGGTTTCGTGCGCGACCTGCTGATGGGGAATCCCAACCTGGACACAGATTTGAGCGTGGAGGGCGACGGCATACGCTTCGCGGAACTGCTGGCCGCCGAACTGGGCGGGAAAGCGCGACCGCACCGCAAATTCAAAACCGCCCTGGTGTCCTGCAAAGACGCGCGCGGCGCGGAACGGCGTCTGGATGTAGCGACGGCCCGCCTGGAATACTACGAGTATCCCGGCGCCCTGCCGACCGTCGAACTGTCTTCCATAAAAATGGACCTCTACCGGCGGGACTTCACCATCAACGCTCTGGCCGTGCAACTCAACGCCGCCCGTTTCGGCACGCTCATCGACCCTTTCGGCGCGCGGCGTGATATGAAGGAGCGCACCCTCGCCGTGCTGCATTCTCTCAGCTTTATCGAAGACCCCACGCGCATACTGCGGGCCGTGCGTTTTGAGCGGCGCTTCAATTTCCGCATCGGCGCCCAGACCGAACGCCTGATTAAAAACGCCCTGTCTCTGGGCATGCCCGCCAAGTTGTCCGGCGCCCGGCTTTTTCACGAACTGCGCAACGTCTTTGAGGAAAAGGATGCCCCGGCCTGCATACGCCGTCTGGACAACTGGGGGTTGCCGGCCTCGATTCATCCCCTTCTCCGGCTCACTCCGCAAAAAGACCGACTTCTGGCCGCCGTCGAGGAAGTGTTGAGTTGGCATCGCCATCTGTACAAGGACTACGCTCCAATCGTCTGGCAACCTTACCTGCTGGCCTTCTGCAGCGGGGCGGATCAGTCGGAAACGGCCGAACTTCTGGGTCGTCTGGCCTTTACCGGGAAACAGGCGGGCGAGTTCCTTCATATGCGCGAGCAACTCCGCAAGCTGTCTTCCGAACTCGCGGCCCTGCGCCGGACCGGGGATCCTGAGCCGGGCGCGCTTTACGAACTGCTCAGTCCCGCGCCGGTGGAGGGACTGCTCTACCTGATGGCCAAGTACGGGCAACACAACAGTCTCGGACGCGATATTTCCTTTTATCTCAATGCGCTGTCCGGAGCACGGGCCGATATCGACGGCCGGGACATCCTGGCCATGGGTGAAAAACCCGGCCCCTTTATCGGGGAAACCCTGCGCCGTGTGCTGGCCGCCAAACTGAACGGCTATGCCGCAAGCCGGGAAGATCAACTGCGCCTTGCCTGGCAATACCTGAGCGCCCGCCGCGCGAGAGACGGCATCGCGCCGCACCTTGACGAAATACTGCGCGGCAGGACATAAGGACACCCGATGTTTCACGCCGCAACACAGCAACGAGGCGGGCCGGTACGTCTGCCGGCCGGACCGATCCTGGCCGTTTGCCTTTTCCTGTCCGCCTGCGCCGGCGCGGGCAAAGGCGCTTACGACGGCCCGCCCTGCGCCGACGTCCTGAATCTGCCGCAGGATTTGCGGGTCTACGCGGAAGCGGCGGGCGGCAGCCGGCGGCTGTTGCCGCAGGAGGAGCAAGCCCGTGTCGCCGCGCTCGGCGCCGAACGCTTTTTCAAACCTTGGCGGAACGACAAGCCCCCTGCGTATAGTAAAAAACTGCTTCAGACGAACTTCGGTTTGAAGCCGGACCGGGCCTATATAGACGAAACCCGGCCTTTTCCGCCCGATACCTGGAAGGCGCTTGAAGCCGAAGCGAACAAACAGGCCTTCGGACGCGGCGCCGGCCCGGCCGTTACCCTGCGGCACTGCGACCTGCGCGCCGCGCCGACTTCCCTGCGCTTCTACCTGCGTCCGGATCTTCCCGGCGAGGGATATCCCTTTGATTATTTTCAGGAAACGTCGTTGCCGCCGGGCGTGCCGCTGTACATTTGCAACATCTCGGCGGACGGGGCCTGGATGCTGGTGGAGAGTCCCGTGGCGGCGGGCTGGCTGCCCGCGCGTGATCTGGCGCGAACGGATGAGGCGTTCATGCGGCTGTGGCGTTCCCGTCCTCTGGTTGCCCTTGTGCGCGACGGGGTCGATGTAGGCGGAACACGCGCGCATATCGGCACCCTGCTGCCCCTTGCCGGCCGTAGCGGGGATGGTCCGGCCGTCTACCATCCCCGGCGCGGGATTTCAGGCAACGCCGAAGCGGCGACTGTCGTCCTGCCCCAAGGCAGCGCCGTTACGGTGCCTCTGCCGTTGACTGCCGACAATGTGGCCGCCGTGGGCAACGCTATGATGGGGCAGCGTTATACCTGGGGCGGACTGGACGAGGGACGGGACTGCTCGGCGCTGACGCGGGACGTTTTCGTGCCCTTCGGTCTGTACCTGCCCCGCAATTCGGCAGCGCAGGCCAAGACGGGCCGGGCCGTCACGCCGACCGGGGCAGGCGGCATGGATGCGCTGATCGCGCGCGAGGCACAGCCGTTCCGGTCACTTATCCATCTACCGGGACATATCGTGCTTTATCTCGGCGTCTACGAAGGAAAAAACCTTATTTTCCACAATATTTGGGGGCTGCGCACCCGTGATGCCTCCGGCGGTTGCGACAACCGGGCCGTCATCGGCAAGGCCGTCGTCACAACGACGGATCCGGGCAGGGAGCGCCCGGACCTTTGCGCCGGAAAAAGCCTGAAAGACCGCATGGATAAGATTGTCCTGCCCTTTGAGTAACAGGATTTTCGCATCAAAACTGCTTCTGTGCGGTTTTCCGGATTTATAGGACCGTCTTGACTTTCACAGTAAAATCATTACATTCATAATGAAAATTGGAGAACAGCCATGGCAACGACAAACATTCAAGTCCGAGTTGACTCGGATCTCAAGGCTGAAGCTGAACAACTGTTTTCTGATATCGGCCTGGATATGCCTACGGCCGTCCGCCTGTTTCTCAAGCAGTCCATCATCAATAACGGCATTCCCTTTGCCTTGGAACGCGACTCGTTTTACAGCAGCAGCAACCAGGCGCACCTCGTCAAGGTTGCGCGGGATTTACGGGAAGGAAAGAACAGCGCCGCCCATGAATTGATAGAGGCAAAGCATGCTGATTTGGCATGACACGGCCTGGACCGACTATCTCTATTGGCAGACACAGGATAAAAAGACCTTGAAACGCATCAATATGCTCATCAAGGATATCGAACGCAACGGCACGGAAGGTATCGGCAAGCCTGAACCGCTGAAAGGCGACCTGACAGGATTCTGGAGCCGCCGCATTGATGATCGTCACCGACTTGTCTACTGTATCATGGTCGAAACCGGAGATATTCAGATAGCCCAATGCAAAGAACATTACGCCGGTGAATAACCCCGCACCTTTCCCGTAAGCGTTCAGAATACGGCAACACGTACATTTCTGTGAATCGCTTCTTCGATGTTCCATGCGCCGATCAACGTTTGCGTTTACAACACGGCTGTATAATTACACTCTTCTGATGTTGAGGGCGCGCCCCCGTGTTCAAAGACAGGGGGGCGGCATTGTCGGGAAACGGTCAGCGTTTCGCCACTACGTTGAGGAAGAACAGCGGCAGTTGCCCGGTATTTGCGAGAGCGTGGGAATCTCCGGGTCTGGCGATGGTGATATCCCCGCCGGTGACCACGGTTTTTTTGCCGTTGCTGTCGGTAAACGTGCCTTCGCCGAAGATGATGATATAGGTATCTTCATTGTCGACATGCTTGTGCATGCCGATGGATGCTCCCGGCAACAGCGTCATCCAGCCGATTTCCTTGATGACGTATCCTTCTTCGGCATCGTTGCGGGTAAAGGAGAATTTGCCGGACAGCACGCCCGCGCCGCCGGCGACCTTTTCGCGGTCCCAGGTTTTGAGTTCGTTTTTGCCGTACACTTGCGGCCCTCCCGCAGAAGCAACCGTCGTTACGAAAAACATACACAGGCAAAGCAGAACCGAACCGAGAAGAAATCCTTTACGCATGACCGGCCTCCTGTAAAAAATTCCGAAACAGTGTTTGACTGCGCGAAGCAGTTGCGGAATTTGTATCGCGTTTATGCCGCAGGCGCAACCGGCCGGCCGGGAAAATCCGTCCGGCGGGAAAGGGGCTCCGTTGCGTTTCTATCCCGCCCTGTCATGTCGGAGACGAATGTCAAAAATGCTGTCATTTTCGCTGGTGTCGACAGTCATCTTCTCTGAGCTTGACACCTCGGCAAATTATTTCTAAAAGATATACAAAATTATATGGAGTGAAGGTTATGCAACAAGTTCACGTTACCAAGTGGGGTAACAGCCTCGGATTTCGCATCCCTCGCGGGATTGCCGAAGGCATGCGCATTCAGGCTGGAGACGCTCTGGAACTTACCCCGGCTGAAGGCGGCCTGCTGCTCAAAAAAGTGGAAAGCCAAGGCAAACGATACGCCCTTGCGGACATTCTTGATTCCTTTGCGTGTGCCGCTGAATATTCGGAACCGGATTTCGACGGACCTCAAGGTGAGGAAGTATGGTAACCCCACAGGCTCCGCGACAAGGGCAACTGCTCAAGCTGGACTTGGATCCGACTCTTGGACATGAGCAAAAAGGGTTTCGGCCGGTGCTGGTGGTATCGGCAACAATATTCAACAGGCATACGGGGTTTTGTTGGATAATCCCGGTGACAACTCCGCA